>JACCVA010000037.1 GCA_013698435.1 Nocardioidaceae bacterium
GCCGTGGAAGGCTCGGGCAACACCGACCCCTACGAGGCCGCCGCCAAGCGAATACTGGTTCGCGTACATCAAAGCCAGTCGCCGGTCGCCGAGCAGCACATGCAGCTCAGCCGAATGACGTAACCCACAAAGGACACGTGGCGGCTCATCGGTCCTCGGCGTCGTCGTCCTCGATGTCGCGTGCGCTGACCCCTTCATGCGCGCGCTCACAGGTGGCTCATCGCAGCCACCGCATGGCGACCCAGAGAATGCACCAGAAGGGCAGAGACATGGAGACGCCGATGAGAACACCTCGCATGGCGCTGTGCTCGCTCGCCCCCGTGCTTCGAGGCGTCTTGGGCTTATCCGGGGTAGAGACGCCGAGCAGCTCGTCACGCTGCTGCACGGTGAGAGAGCCTAGAGCCAGACTCGAGGCTGTGATGGTCTTGACGAGCAACTCCAGCTCCGCGAGTTGCTCATCGTCGTAGGCGTGCTTGGTTTCGCCCGCATTCAACATGGCCGACCGTCCTTCCTCTGCGTCAATGTGCGTTCGGTGTCACTCGACCCGGCGAGGGCAGGTGTTCGACGCGCTGCATCTTCACAAAGGATGACGCCTCAACACGGCTGCGATGACGCGAGATGTCGCAATTTTTTCGGTGTCGGAAGGCGCACCACGCACCGTGCGCCATTTGGACCGGGGGACGTGGTGTCACTCGAGGAAGCGCCTCACAGTGTGCTCGACCCCTCGCACCGAGCAGCTGCGAATGATTCCGCCACCGGATGCATCTGGCACATATCTGGCACGAGCCTCTGTGCTGAGGGCTGATTGTGCCTGTGACCTGCGACTTTGTTGGTGGACCGTACTGGACTTGAACCAGTGACCTCCTCCGTGTCAGGGAGGCGCGCTACCAGACTGCGCCAACGGTCCGCGATGGTGACGGCGGTAATGCGAAAATCGAGGTGGAGAAGGGATTTGAACCCTCGTAGACGGATTTGCAGTCCGTTGCCTCGCCTCTCGGCCACTCCACCGGTGGAGGGTAAGCCTACGACCCGCTCCGAGCGGACGACGAGGCTCGAACTCGCGACCTCAACCTTGGCAAGGTTGCGCTCTACCAACTGAGCTACGTCCGCCAATGCGCCACCGCTGGCTCGTGGTGGTGCGAGACGAAACCATAGCCGATCGGTGCGTGCGGACAAACTCTGGCACACGCGAGTCCCCTTAGGGTGGTGTCATGCGTGCGTGGTGCAACGGAGCCCTTATCGATCCCGCGCAGCCGGCGTTGGCTGCTCTTGACCACGGAGTCACCGTGGGCGACGGGGTCTTCGAGGCGGTCAAGGTCACCGACGGACAGCCGTTCGCACTCACCCGGCACCTTCGGCGACTGGCGCGTTCGGCCGCGGGTCTCGGCCTGCCCGCACCGGATGCCGACCTGGTACGCGACGGCATTGCGCAGGTGCTGGCTGCCGAGCAGCTCGCCTTCGGTCGGATCCGGGTGACGTTCACCGGCGGCATCGGGCCGCTCGGCTCGGGCCGGGACCAAGGTGCCCCGTCGTACCTTGTCGTGAGCACCGCCGCCTCCCGCTCTGCGGCGACGACGAAGGCGGTGACGGTGCCCTGGCCGCGCAACGAGCGGGGAGCCCTCACCGGGCTGAAGACGACGTCGTACGCCGAGAACGTGATGGCGTTGGCGTACGCCGAGGAACGCGGCGGTGCCGAAGCCATCTTCGCGAACACCCGAGGCAACCTCTGTGAAGGCACCGGGACGAACGTGTTCTGCGTGGTCGACGGCACCGTCGTCACACCGCCGCTGACGTCAGGCTGTCTGGCCGGCATCACCCGCGAGCTCGTCCTCGAGTGGTGCGACGTCATCGAGCGCGACCTGACCATGGACGAGCTAGCGGCAGCCGACGAGGTGTTCCTGACCTCGACGACACGCGACGTGCAGGGGCTGCACGAGCTCGACGACGTGACTTGCCCGCGCTCGCAGCCGGTGACGGAACGAGTGAGGGCGTGCTGGCGCGCACAGGAGCCGCGCGACCTCGACCCCTGACGTCGCCGTCAGTGCGACGCTTGCGAAACGTCGAGCAGACCGTCGACGAGCCGGGTGAAGATGATACGCGACACGATCCGGCTCGGCAGCTCGAGCACTCGGCCGGTACGCCGGATCGAGGCTTCCTCGAGCCACCGCACCGTCGCGCCGGCCGCAGTCGGTGTCACCACGAGCTCGGCCCAGCCGCCGACCACCCGGCCCCGCTTGACGATGCGGCACCGCCCCGGGCTGTCGTCGGTGGGCGGCTCCCACGCGGTGATCTCCATGATGTCGTCGAAGCCGAACGGTCCGACTGCCGTCCGCGCGCAGAACGTGGCTCCCGCGCCTTCTCCCGAGCTGGTGACAGTGGTGAGAGGGATGAAGCGCCCGTGGCTCTCCCAGCTGGTCAGCCGGTTCCAGGCGACCTCGGCCGGGAGCGAGGTTTCCCGGCTCACCTCGAAGCGCGCCATGTCAGGCGTCGCTTGATGCAGCGGCCCGCTTGCGTTCGCGGTATGCCGCTACGTTGAGCCGGTTGCCGCACGAACGGGCGTCGCAGTACCTCTTGGAGCGGTTGCGGGACAGGTCGACGAGGACGGCCTCGCAGTCGGGTGCCTCGCACACGCGCAGCCGGTCGGTCTCACCGGTAGTGACGACATGGGCGATCGCGACACCGCCATCGACTGCGAGGTGCTCGGCAAGGCTGGCGCTGGGTGCGAAGTAGTGCAGGTGCCACCCGTAGCCGTCGTGCTCGCTCAGCCGCGGGGACATCGGCGCCTCGGCGACGAGCGAGTTGACCAGTTGGGCGATCTTCGCGTCGTCACCGACACCGAAGAGCTCACGAAGCCGGCTGCGGACTTCATA
>JACCVA010000094.1 GCA_013698435.1 Nocardioidaceae bacterium
GTGCTGCAGTCGGACTGGCGCAAGCCCAAGCGCGGCCGGTCCACGCCCATCGAGGCCGATGTCGGTCTGGTGGTCGAGGAGGTCACGACGAACTGGTGCGGCGAGATCGTCCGCGTCGACCGCGACCTCGGCACGCTCGAGCTCGAGGACCGGCGCGGCAAGCGGCGGACGTTCCCGCTCGGCCCCGGCTTCCTCCTCGAAGGGGCACCGGTGATCCTGCTGGCACCCGCGCGCCCGGCGCCGCGCCGCGTGACACGCACCGCCTCCGGATCTGTAGCCGTCCATGGCGCCGAAGCGCGGATTGCGCACGCAAGCCGCATCTACGTCGAGGGCCGCCATGACGCCGAGCTGGTCGAGCGGGTCTGGGGCGACGACCTACGTCTCGAGGGGCTCGTGGTCGAGTACCTCGAAGGCGTCGACGACCTCTCTGAGCACCTTGCCGACTTCCGGCCCGGCCCCGAGCGGCGGGTAGGCGTGCTCGTCGACCACCTGGTGCCGGGCTCGAAGGAGAGCCGCATCGCTGCCTCGATCGCGAAGAGCCCACTCGGACGCCACGTGCTGATCGTCGGGCATCCCTTCGTCGACATCTGGCAAGCGGTGAAGCCGGCACGGCTGGGCATCGCGGCGTGGCCGACGGTGCCGCGCAACGTCTCGTGGAAGTACGGCGTCTGCCAGCAGCTCGGCTGGCCGCACCGCGACCAGGCCGACATCGCCCGGGCCTGGAAACGCATCTTGTCGAAGGTGTCGTCGTACGCCGACCTCGAACCCATCCTGCTCGGACGGGTCGAGGAGCTCATCGACTTCGTCACCACTCCACACCCCGGACCGACTCCCGTAGGCTGAAGCCTCGCTCAGGGAGGAGCGCAGATGACGTATCCGCCACCACCACGACCCCACGGTGACTCCGACGGCACCTCGAGGTCTGATGAGGAACGCACGTGGGCGATGGCCGCACACGTCGGTGCTCTGGTGACGGCGTGGTTCGCTCTGGGGCTGATTGCGCCGCTGGTAGTGCTGGTCGTGCGTGGGGGATCGTCCGACTTCGTCCGCCGGCATGCCGTCGAGTCGCTCAACTTCCAGATCTCGCTGCTCATCTACTCCGCCGTCGGCGGAGTGGTGGCCTTCATCCTCACCATCGTTACGCTGGGGGTCGGTCTGTTGGTCATCGTCCCGCTGGTGATCGCGATCGCGGTGCTCCTTTTGATCTTCGTCATCCAGGCCGGCGTGAAGGCCAACAGCGGTGACGAGTATCGCTACCCGTTGACGATCCGCTTCATCCGCTGACCCATTGGCAGCTGCGATCGCCGCAGCGGCAGCGCGGTGTGGTCAAGGAAGCAAGTTGCGGACGACGGCGTCGGCAAGCAGCCGGCCACGACGGGTCAGCACCAACACCGGGCTGTCAGCCGCTGAGGTTGTCCTAGCGACGTCAGCGGCTGACAGCTCGGCGAGACCGTCACTGACAAGCGCGGGTACGGCCGCCCGGCCCGGCCCGTCGAGCGAGCCCAGCGACAGCCCGGTCACCAGCCTGGTCTCGAGCAGCACTCGCTCGACCCGTCGCGTCTCGTCATCGAGCACCTCACGCGCCGCCGCCGGGCTCACGCCGAAGGCAAGCCGGTCGGCGTACGCTGCCGGATGCTTGACGTTCCACCAGCGGGTGCCGCCCAGGTGGGAGTGCGCGCCCGGCCCGACACCCCACCAGTCGGCTCCGCGCCAGTAGCCGATGTTGTGGCGGCACCAGGCGGCGGGGCTGCGGGCCCAGTTGGACACCTCGTACCAGCAGAGCCCGGCGTCGGTGAACAACGCGTCGACGAGCTCGTACTTGTCGGCCAGATCGTCGTCGTCGGGCATCGGCAGCTCGCCGCGACCCACCCGGCGGGCGAGGGCAGTGCCCGCCTCGACGATGAGGGAGTACGCGCTGATGTGATCCGGATCCAGCGCCAGAGCGGCCTCGACGCTGGCCCGCCACTGGGCGAGTGACTCTCCGGGGGTGCCGTAGATGAGGTCGAGGCTGACCTGGTCGAAGCCGGCTGCCCGCGCCCAGCCGACCACGGTGGGCACACGCGCGGGGTCGTGGGTCCGGTCGAGCACCCGCAGCACCTCGGGGACCGCCGACTGCATCCCGAACGAGATGCGGTTGATGCCTCCGGCACGCAGCGCTTCAAGGCTCGCCGCCGTGACGCTGTCCGGGTTGGACTCGGTCGTCACCTCGGCGTCGGGGGCGAGCCCGAACTCGTCGTCGATCGCTCGAACGACCGCCGCGAGATCGTCAGCGGGCAACAGCGTCGGCGTACCGCCACCGAAGAAGACGGTGTCGACGGGAAGCTCACGGCTCCCGGTCACCTTGCGGGCAAGGCGAATCTCGTCGATCGCTGCCTGGGCGTACGTCGAGCGGGAGGCACCGCGGGTGTCGCCCAGCTCCGACGCGGTGTAGGTGTTGAAGTCGCAGTAGCCGCAGCGGACGGTACAGAACGGCACGTGCACGTAGAGCCCGAACGGCCGCTCCCCAACGCTCGCCAGCGCCGACGCCGGCAGCGCCCCGTCGGTGGGCGCGCCTTCACCCGGGGGGAGCGTGGACGGCATACCCCTATCCTCTCAGGCTCGCGCTGGCCAGGCGCCGCGCCCAAACGCCCCCGCCTCCCGCTCGCACCTCCCGCCCACGCCCCCGCCCGCGCCTCCCGGAAACGCGGGGATACTGCAGCCCGGTCTCGGCGTGTCGGGCTGCGCTTCCCCGCAATTCGCCGGAGGGGCAGGTCCCTACCTTCCCGCAACTGCCGGGAGGGCACGGACCCGAGGTCGTCAGGTGTAGAGGGCGTCGAGCTCGCTCTTGTAGTGCTCCTCCACGACCTTGCGTTTCACCTTCAGGCTGGGGGTGATCTCGCCCGCTTCGAGCGACAGGTCGCGCTCGAGGATGATGAACCTCTTGATCGACTCCCAGCGGTTCAGCTTGGCGTTGAGCTGGTCGACATACCCCTGCACCATGGACCGCGCCTCGTCGGAGGTGACGATCTCGCTGTAGCTCTTGCCACCAAGCCCGTTCTTGGCCGCCCAGCCCTCGATGGACTCCGGGTCGAGCGTGACGATGGCGGAGACGAAGTTCCGCTCGTTGCCATGCACGACGAACTGGCTGGCATACGGGCAGACCGACTTGAACGTGCCCTCGATGAACTGTGGTGCGACGTACTTGCCGCCGGACGTCTTGAACAGGTCCTTCTTGCGGTCGGTGATGCGGACGAAGCCTTCGTCGTCGATCTCGGCGATATCGCCGGTGCGTAACCAGCCGTCCTGGAGCGCCTCAGCGGTGGCGTCGTCGTTGTTGTGGTAACCGTCCATGACACCAGGACCGTTGATCAGCAGCTCGCCGTCGTCGGCGATCTTCATCTCGGTGGCGTCGAAAGGTTGGCCGACCGTACCGAACTTGTAATAGCTGGGACGATTCAGGGCTGTTCCGGCGGAGGTCTCGGTGAGGCCATACCCCTCGAGGATCAAGATGCCGGCGGCATGGAACCACTCGGCGATGTCGCGGTTCAGGGCGGCGGACCCGGAGATGAAGAAGCGGACCCGGCCGCCGAAGCGCTCACGGATCTTGGCGAAGACCAGCCGGTCGAACACCGCCTGCTGCGCTGCAAGGTGCGGAGGCACCTTCTCGCCGGCGAGCTTGTGGCGCGAGACCTCTCTGCCGACCGTGAAGGCACGGTCGAAGATCTTCTTCTTAAGGCCGCCCTCATCGGAGGTCATGGTGTTGATGCGCGCGTGCGCCTTTTCGAAGATGCGCGGTGCTGCGCCCATGAAGGTGGGTCGGATCACGGCCAGGTTGTCGATGATCTTGTCGACGCGCCCGTCGATCGCGGTAGGGAACCCGATCGCCAGCTGTGCCGCCAGCAACACCTTGCCGAAGGAGTGCGCCAGCGGAAGCCAGAGGTATTGCACGTCGTCGACCGACAAGATGTCCTGCACCTGCACGACCATGCCCTCGTAGGTCCAGGCCGAGTGGCGCAGCCGGACCCCCTTGGGGCGCCCGGTCGTCCCTGACGTGTAGATGAGCGTGGCGAGGCTGTCAGCCGCTGTCGCGTCGACCCGGGCGGTCACGGCATCCGACTGCTGGGCGAGGAGCTGGTCACCGAGGTGCTCGAGCTCCTCGAGTCCGATCACCCAGCCGCCATCCGGCGTACCGTCGAAGACGACGACCTTGGAGACCGCGGGCAGGTCCGCGCGGCGGTCACGCAGCTTCTCGACCTGTGCGTCGTCCTCGGCGAAGACGACACGGGAGTCGGAGTCGCCAACGATGAACGCGACGTCGTCGGACATCGAGGAGGGATAGACCGTCGTCGTCGCGGCTCCCGCCGACATGATGGCGAGGTCAGCCAGGATCCACTCGACGCGGGTGCCCGACGCGATCGCGACACGTTGCTCGGGCTCGACCCCCAGCGCAATCAGACCAGCAGCAATCGTCGTGACCCGGTTGCCCGTCTCTCGCCAGGTCATCGACTCCCACGTGTCGCCGACGGGGAAGCTGTACGCCTCGCGGTCCGGCGTCGCCTCCACCCGGTCGAAGAACATCCGGCCGAGCGACTGCGGCCGACTTTGCAGGGTCGCTTCAACGTCAGAGCGGGCTGCCATGTGAGAACGGTAGAGCAGCGGGATACCCAGCGGTAGTTCTGCGGGTACGTCGAGGCGTTCTCACGCCGACCGGGCGTGCACCGAGACGGCGTACCCTGGCTGGCCGTCGTACGGCGTCCGCTCCCATGTGGCGAATCGTTCGCGCAGCACGAGCCCGGCATCCACGCACCAGCCGTCGTAGTCGTCGAGGGTGACAGGCACGTCGTCGAGCGGAAGGTGCTCGACGTCGAGCCCGAACCCGGCCACGAGAAACCCGTCCGCGGCCAGGCAACCGGCGAGTCGGCGTACGACGTCGGCCTCGGTGCCCCCCGAGAGCAACGGGACGAGGTTTCCCGCCGCGAGGACGACGTCGAAACCGCCCTCGAAGGCGGGCTCATCAGGTTCGAGCGCCGCCAGGTCACGCAGCAGCCAGGCTCCGTTCGGGTCGTGCCGGCGTGCAACTGTGAGCATCGAGGGCTCCACGTCGACGCCGACGACCTCGTACCCGCGTCGTCGTAGCTCGATGCCCACCCGGCCGCTGCCACAGCCCGCATCGAGCACCCGGACCGGGGGCTGCCGGATCAGACCGGCTACGAAGTCAGCCTCACCGTGTACGTCCTGACCCGTCTCGGCCCATGCAGCCATCCGGGCGTCGTAGTCCTCGCCGGAATCGGCGCCCGCGACGCGTGACCATCTGGTCATCGTCGCACCCGCCGTGTCCCGCTCACGACGTGGCGCCCAGCTTGTCGGCAGCTTTCTGCGCCGCCGCCCTCGGCTTGGGTGGCAGCGCGTCACCCGCCTCGAGCAGCCGCGGGAGCAGCGACCGGTCGGTGCTGAAGGCCTTGAACATCATCGACACCGTCACATCGTGGTCCGGCCGGTAGACGACGGTGATCGGATCGCCGGCGGTGATGTATCCCGGCTCGAGGACTCGAAGGTAGGGACCAGGACGTCCCTCCGCAGCGAACCGCTTCACCCACGCCTTGGCGTCGAAGCCGGACAGGCCCATCCAGCGCTTGAAGACGTTGCACGGGATCCGCACCTCAACCACCTCGAAGAGCGTGCTGCCGATCCGCCACCGCTCCCCTATCAGCGACTCGTTGATGTCGATGCCCGACGTCGTGAGGTTCTCGGCGAACTGACCGTTGTCGATGGGCCGGCCGAGCCGCTCGGACCAGAGGTCGAGATCTTCACGAGCAAACGCATAGACCGCCTGATAGACGCCGCCGTGATATTTCTTGTCGGCGACGTCGTCGCCGTCAACGCCCAGCTCGTGCACCCGGACGGGACCGGTGACGGCCCGCTTCATGATGGAGGTCGCCCCGACGGGGTTGGCCCAGTCGACGGCCACGGGGGTGCCCACGTTGATCGAGAGCACTCGGGCCGTCATGGGCACATCCTCGCAAACCGGAGAACCCACGGCGAACTGGTTTGTTCACCGTGGGTTCGACGACTGACCTGCGCCAGTGTCATCGAGGGACCAGTCGGTCAGCGACGCCGGCCGCGGCCCCCGGACCGGGCCGAGGCGGAGAAGTTGGCTGCGGACGTGGATCCGCTCACGGCTCCTTGCGACCCGCGGCTGCGGTCACCGCCACCCGACGTACGCGCTCCAGCCGATGCAGGCTGGCTTCGACGGCTGCTCGAAGAGCTCCGACGGGGACGTCCACCGCCACCTGAGCTGCTGCCACCGGTCCCACCGGAGCGGTGGCCGCGGCCGCGACCACCGCCACCGGTGTCCGTCGAGGTCGCGACAGCGCGTGCCGACGGCTCGACGAGAACGCGCTCGCCCGGGGCGAGTTCGCGCAGCAGGGGGTCACCGACGCTGATGCGGGTGATCGTCGGCTTGATGCCGGCCTTGCGGGTCAGGTCGCGTACGTCGCTGACCTGTGCGTCGGTCATCAACGTCACCACGGTCCCGGCGGCTCCGGCCCGTGCCGTGCGTCCGGATCGGTGCAGGTAGGCCTTGTGCTCGACCGGCGGGTCGGCGTGCACCACCAAGGTGATGTCGTCGACGTGGATGCCGCGCGCCGCAATGTCTGTGGCCACGAGCGTGTGAGCGTCGCCCTCGGAGAACGACGAGAGGTTCCTGGTGCGGGCGTTCTGCGAGAGGTTGCCATGCAGCTCCACCGCCGGGACCCCCTTGGCCACCAGCTGGCGGGTGAGGCTGCGAGCGCCGTGCTTGGTGCGGGTGAACAGCAAGGTGCGTCCCGGCGCTGACGCCAGGTCGACGAGGACGGGCAGTCGCGCCTCGCGGCCCACATGCAGCACATGGTGTTCCATCAGACCGACCGGCGACTTCGCCGAGTCGACGCTGTGCGTCACGGGGTTGCTCAGGTAGCGCCGCACCAATACGTCGACGCCCGCGTCGAGCGTCGCGGAGAACAGCATCCGCTGGCCGGATCTCGGCGTCTTGTCGAGCAGTCGGCGTACGACCGGCAAGAAGCCGAGGTCGGCCATGTGGTCGGCCTCGTCGAGGACCGTGATCTCGATCGCGTCCAGGGTGAGGTGGCCTTCTTGCAGGTGGTCGGCGAGCCGGCCGGGGCAGGCGACGACGATGTCGACGCCGTCGCGCAGACCGCGGATCTGTGGTGCGTGGCCGACGCCGCCGAACAC
>JACCVA010000097.1 GCA_013698435.1 Nocardioidaceae bacterium
GGTGGCCGAGCTCGAGGGGCTGACGGTGATCGACACGGAGGCCCCCCCGTCGGACGATCCCATGTCCGCCGAGCGCACCGACGTACCGAGACCACGCGACGGCTGAGCGCCGGCTGTCGTCCACAGGCTGCTTGCGTGGCGCGGATGTCCACAACGGCAAGGATGTGGTTTCCCTTCGTCGCCGAGTCTGACGAACATGGTGGCTTCACAAGGAGGAAACCAATGCCAGCACGATCGTCGACCAACGGCGCCGCCGCCCGCTCCCGCAGTGTCCCAGCTGACGACGACTCCGCAACCGCCGGCCGGCCGGCCCCAGCCACCGCCGCCACGGCCACCGCCACCGACGCACGCAACGAGGTCTCGTTGCGGGCTCGGGTAGCGGCGCCACCAGAGGAGCGCACACTGCCGAGCGGTGACTCGCTCATGACGGCACGTCTGATCGTCGACCGTGACGCGGCAGCCTTGCAACGCTCGTCTCAGCGCGTCGACACCTTGGACTGTGTGGCGTGGAAGGCGCGTGTGCACAGGACGATGCGGTCGTGGCAGGCCGGTGACGAGGTGGAAGTGTCGGGCGCGATCCGGCGCCGCTTCTTCCGCGGTGCTGCTGGACCTGTCAGCAGAGTGGAGGTGGAGATCAAGGAAGCCAAGCGCATCACGCGTGCTCCCTGAGAGGTTGCGCTAATGGTCATCGACGAACTAGACCTCGTCGTCGAGGCTGCGCATCACCAGCCCCGTTCGGGGTTTGGGTCCGAAAGACGTCGACTTTCGTGGCATGAGCTTGCCCGCGCGCGCCACATCCATCACCTCGGTGACCGACGACGGATGCATCAGCACCGCAACGCCACCGTCTTGGTGGGCGCACCGGACAGTCTGCTCCACGGTGTGGTGATATCCCAGTCTGTCTTCCCCGACCCCCCATGCATGGAGCAGCGGTCCGTGCAGGAGCTCGGCGTCGCTGACGGCAGGGTCACGCGGCTCACTTCGCCGCACCGAGACCCACGATGTGTTCGTGGCGACGATCAGCTCTCCGGGCCGGCTCGGCAACAAAGGCAGCTCGCCTGTCGACGGCTCGCGCGGGCCGACGTCGAACCCGGTGACGGGCGAGTCGACGATGTCGTCCAGCGAGATCTCCGAGATGCTGCGATGGATGGCACCGAGCTGCAGTGGGTACTGCGACTGGTCGATCAGCATGGCCAACCCCTGGTCCCACGGGCCTTCACCGTCGCCGATGTCGCGGTGGCGCCGACGAAGCTGCAGGTAGGCCGCGTGCCGGTGGTGGCCGTCCGCGATCAGCGCCTGGTGCGGCGCCAAGGCCTGCCGGACCTCGGTGATGTCAGCCGGGTCATCGATCGCCCACACCCGGTGCCAGGTGCTGTCCCGGGCGCTGACGTCGACCAGAGGTGCCCGTTCACGTGCCCTTGTCAGCACGTCGTTCGTGCTGCCACCGCCGTCATACACCAGCAGAATCGGCTCGAGGTTGGTCCGCGAGGCAGACATCATCGCGAGCCGGTCGGCAACGATCTCGGGGATGACGTCCTCGTGCGGCAGCACCACCCCCGCGTCGCGGGAGTGCAGCTCGAGCGCACCGACGACGCCGCGCACTGACACGGTCGCATCGCCGTACTCATAGGCGTACAGAGCCGGCTCGGGGTCGGTGACGAGCACCTGTTGCCCACGCCACCGGCGCAGCAGCTTCGCCGCGCGGTCATAGGGGCTCGCTGCGTGCACAGGCTCGCTGACCAGGCGGGGGAGCACGAGCCGGACGATGTTCTGCGGGTGGGCCTTGAGCAGTGAGTCGATCAGCGGACGATCCATCATGTCGTACGGCGGCGACGTCACCTCGCCGATGTCGCCCACCTGCTCGGGGTTGTAACGCATCGCGCTGAAGGGACGCAGCCGCAGAGGTGGCAAGGCGGGCGTGTCATGCTGGCTGGCCACGCTGCATCGTACTGGCGTGAGCCGCCAGAGAGGACCGCCGTGCCGGACTCACACCGCGGGCTGCTGTCGAGCGACCGGCCTTTGGCCGATGCCTACGACTGCGCCATGCTCGATCTCGACGGGGTCGTCTACGTCGGTCCGCACGCGGTCGAGGGAGTGCCGGCGCTGCTCGACCGGGCCCGGGGGCAAGGGATGACGCTGGCGTTCGTCACCAACAACGCCTCCCGAACACCGCAGTCAGTGGCAGCTCACCTGAACGAGCTCGGCGTCGAGGCGGCCGCCTCCGACGTGGTGACCTCGGCACAGGCGGCGGCGCGCGAGCTCTCCGCCCGGCTCGACCCTGGCGCCAAGGTCTTGGTCATCGGCGGCAAGGGCCTGCGGGTGGCGCTGGAGGAGCAGGGGCTGACCTGCGTCAACCGAGCCGACGAGCACCCCGCTGCCGTGGTGCAGGGATTCGACCGGTCGGTGGGGTGGGAACAGCTAGCCGAGGCCACGTACGCGGTTCATGCCGGTGCCCTGTGGGTGGCGGCGAACCTCGACCTCACCGTGCCGACGGCCGGCGGCATCGCCCCCGGCAACGGCACGCTGGTCAACGCCGTCGCGGCTGCCGCCAACGTCCGTCCGGCCGTCGTCGCAGGCAAGCCCTACCGTCCGCTGTTCGACGAGACGGTGCGCCGGATCGCCTCCGAGCGACCTCTCGTGGTTGGCGACCGCCTCGACACCGACATCGAGGGCGCCCGCAACTGCGACGCCGACTCCCTCCTGGTGATGACCGGTGTCACGGACCCGCCTGCGCTCTGTCGGGCACGCCCGGAGCAGCGACCCAGCTACCTGGCCTGGACGCTCGACGCCCTGTTCGATGAGCACCATGCCCCCGTCCGCCATGGCGAGACCTTCGAGCTCGGCGGATGGCAGGTGGCGGTTCGCGACCAGCGGCTGGTCGCCGACGAGCACGGCGCCGACCGCGGAGATGCCCTGCGGGCAGCTGCGAGTGCTGCCTGGGCCTGGTACGACGAGGACTCGACCGCCAGGGACGACGCGACGCTCGACGGGTGTGACGCCGACTGGCTTCAGCCCTAGGGTGAGCAGGTGAGCCCTCCTGACCCTGCCGTGCCGCGCGTCGCTGCCTCGACCAGTGACGCTGCCTCGACCAGTGACGCTGCCTCGACCAGTGAGCCATCCGCGCCCTTCGGCGACGAACGCGTTGACGAGGCGGTGGCCGGACTATCGGGACTGGACGAGCGTGACGTCCACGAGCACCCCGAGCACTACGAGCGCGTCCACGACGCGCTTCGCGCGGCTCTCGACGACGAGCCGATCTCAGCATCGCCGTCCGACACCGGCAGTGCCTGACGAGGCAGTCCGTGCCTCGACGACTTCGCCTGGACGCCGAGCTCGTCCGCCGTGGGCTGGCGCGCAGCCGAGAGCAGGCCGCTGAGCTGATCGCCGCCGGTCGCGTCCACGTCGCCGGTGCGGTGGCGACCAAGGCGGCCACCGGCGTGACGACCGACGTGGCGCTGCTGGTGGCAGCCGGCGACGACGGTCAAGCTGACTACGTGTCGCGGGGCGCCCACAAGCTCGTCGGCGCCTTGACCGCGTTCGCGCCGCTGGGGTTGCAGGTGGCGAGACGTCGGGCGCTCGACGCCGGCGCCTCGACCGGAGGGTTCACCGATGTGCTGCTCCGCCAGGGTGTCGCAGAGGTGGTGGCGGTCGACGTCGGGTACGGGCAGCTCGCATGGGCACTGGCAACTGACGACCGCGTGCACCTGCTCGACCGGACCAACATCAAGGAGCTGACTCCGGAGGATCTGCCCTACGCGCCCGACCTAGTGGTCGCCGACCTGTCGTTCATCTCGTTGACCAAGGTGCTGCCGGCGCTCGTCTCGCTCGCCACCGAGCACGCCGACTTCGTGCTCATGGTCAAGCCCCAGTTCGAGGTCGGCAAGGACCGCGTCGGTAAGGGCGGCGTCGTGCGGGAGGCCGGCTTGCGGGTCGAGGCCGTGTTGGCCGTGACCTCGGCAGCCCGTGACCTGGGCCTGGGAGTCGCCGGGGTGACGGCGAGCCCGCTGCCCGGGCCGGCGGGCAACGTGGAGTATTTCTGCTGGCTGCGTGCGGACGCCCCCGATGTCGACCCGGCGGCGGTAGCGAACGTCGTCGCCGTCGGGCCGCAGTGAGAGGGTAGGCGCGTGACCAGCACGAGCCCTGGCGCCGACGAGCGCGCCACCGCGGCCGACCCGACCGCGTCCACGGAGCCGACGCAGTCGACGACGCCGACGCAGCGCACGGTCCTGCTCGTCGTCCACACGGGCCGTCGGCAAGCCATCGACGTCGCGCGTGCGGTGGCCCGACAGCTGGCCGCGACCGGCATCGCCGTCCGGCTGCTCGACACCGAGGCCACTGACCTCGCGATCGACAAAGCCGGCGTGGTCCCTGCCGACGACGAAGCAGCGCTCGACTGCGAGCTCGCCGTCGTGATCGGCGGCGACGGTACGATCTTGCGGGCGGCCGAGCTCACGCGGCTCGGGGGCACCCCCTTGCTCGGCGTCAACGTCGGCCACGTCGGGTTCCTCGCGGAGGCAGAGCCGGCCGACCTCGACGCCACCGTCGAAGCCATCATCGCTGGGTCATACGTCGTCGAGGACCGGCTGACGCTCGACGTCGAGGTGGTCACCAACGCAACGTCGTCCTCCGGGTGGGCGCTCAACGAGGCCAGTGTCGAGAAGGCAGCGCGCCAGCGGATGCTGGAAGTCGTGGTCGAGATCGACAACCGGCCGCTGTCGCGGTGGGGGTGCGACGGAATCGTCTTCGCCACCCCGACCGGCTCGACGGCGTACGCGTTCAGTGCCGGCGGACCGGTGGTGTGGCCCGAGGTGCAGGCCCTGCTGATGGTCCCGATCAGCGCGCACGCACTCTTCGCCCGCCCGATGGTGGCGTCGGTCGACTCCACCCTCGCGGTCGAGATCCTCGCGCAGACAGCTGGTGGCGGTGTGCTCTGGTGCGACGGGCGCCGCCCGATGGAGCTTCCGCCCGGCGCCCGTGTCGAAGTTCGCCGGGGCAAGCACGCGATCCGGTTGGCGCGCCTACAGGCGGGACCGTTCACCGACCGCCTCGTCGTCAAGTTCGGGCTCCCGGTGAGCGGCTGGCGTGGGGCGGCCGAGCGCCGGCACGCCGTGGGCGACGAGGTGACCTGATGCTCGAGGAGCTCTCGATCAGCTCACTCGGCGTCATCGCCGATGCGACGCTGGACCTCGGCCCCGGTCTCAACGTCGTCACCGGCGAGACCGGCGCCGGCAAGACGATGGTGGTGACTGCCCTCGGGCTGCTTCTCGGCGCACGCGCTGACCCCGGCGTGGTGCGCAATGATGCCGGCCGCGCCCGGGTGCACGGCTCGGTACGGCTGACAGACCATCCCGACGTGGCCGAGCGCGCGGTCGACGCCGGGGCCGACCTCGACGACGATGTGCTCATCCTCGGGCGGCTGGTGCAGGCGGAGGGACGGTCGCGAGCCAGTGCCGGGGGTGCGAGCGTTCCGGTCGGCATGCTGGCCGCGTTGTCGTCACAGCTCGTCGTCGTGCATGGTCAGTCGGACCAGCACGAGCTGCTGCAGCCCGCACGCCAGCGCCGCACTCTCGACAGCTTCGGCGACGACAAGCACCGGCAGGCGTTGAGGGACTATCGTGCCGCGTTCGAGGAGCTGCGGTCCGTCAGCGCCGACTATGACGACGTCGTGTCCCGGCTGCGTGAGCGGACGCAGGAGGCTGACCTGCTCAGGCTCGGCCTGTCCGCGGTCGAGGCACTCGACCCGCAACCCGGTGAGGATGCCGCGCTGGTCGCAGAGGAGACCCGGCTCGGGCACATCAACGGGCTGCGGCTCGCCGCCGAGGAGGCGCGTGGCGCGATCAGCGCCGACGAGCCCGACCCCGAAGCACGCGACGCGCTCGGCCTGGTAGCGGCCGCTCGCAAGCTTCTCGACACCGAGCGCGACCACGACCCCAGGATCGCCGAGCTCGCTGACGCGCTCGCCAGCGTCTCCTACGCCCTCGTCGACGTCGCCACCGACCTGGCCTCCTACGTCGACACCCTCGACAGCGATCCCGCCCGACTCAGCTGGGTGCAGGACCGCAGGGCCGCGCTCGCGACCCTCACCCGCCGCTACGGCGAGACGGTAAGCGAAGTGCTGGCGTGGTCGAGCGAGGCGGCCCGCCGCCTGGTCACGCTCGACGACGACGACAACCGGGTGCAGCAGCTGCGTGAGAGTCGCGAGCAGCTGCGTGCTGATGTGGCGTCGCTGGGGGCAGCGCTGACGCGTAGTCGCCAGGCCCTCGCCGACGACCTCAGCGGCCGGGTCACGGCTGAGCTTGCCGGTCTCGCGATGCCCGACGCGTCGTTCACCGTCGAGCTCGATCCGCTCGACAGCCCGACGGTCGACGGCGTCGACGAGGTGCTCTTCTTGTTCTCGGCGCACGCCGGCGCGCCGCCTCGGCCACTGCAACGAGGTGCGTCCGGAGGTGAGCTCTCCAGGGTGATGCTGGCGCTCGAGGTCAGCCTCGCCGGCACCCGCCCGGTGCCGACGATGATCTTCGACGAGGTCGACGCGGGGGTCGGTGGCAAGGCCGCGGTCGAGGTCGGCCGCCGGCTGGCCCGGCTCGCCCGCTCCGCTCAAGTTATCGTCGTCACGCATCTGCCCCAGGTCGCCGCCTTCGCAGACCAGCACTACGTCGTCGTCAAGAGCAGCGACGGGACCGTCACGACCAGCGGCGTCACGCGGCTCGATGACGCCGGCCGACGCCGCGAGCTGTCTCGGATGCTCGCGGGCCTCGAGGACTCCGACACCGGCCTCGCGCACGCCGACGAGCTCGTCGAGATCGCCCAGGCCGAACGCTCACGCTGAGGCTAGCGCGCTCGTCGAGATCGCCCTTGCGCCAGCAAGATCCGACCCTGACGTTGCCAGGGCGACCTCACCATCGGATCGTTCTGTGGCGGCCGGACCTGATGGTCCGCCCCGCCACGCGCGATTTGCAGATGCCAGGTCTCGGCGCCCTGGTTTGGCAGGATGAGCCCATCATGAAGCTCACTTCCTGGCGCCGGCCGCGCGCCAGCACCGCGGGCGTCACCGGTCCGGCGCGTCTCGACCGGAGTACCCGGCTGTTGGTCAAGCGGCTGCGCCCCGGTGACATCGCTTTGATCGACCACGTCGACATCGACCGGTCCGCCGCGATCGCCCTCGTCGAGGCCCAGGTGGCGGCCGTGGTGAACATCGCCCCCTCGATCTCCGGCCGCTACCCCAACCTCGGGCCCGAGGTGCTGGTCGACGCGGGCATTCCGCTCCTCGACGACGTCGGCGCCGAGGTGTTCAGCGCCGTCAACGACGGTGACCTGATTCGCGTCGACGGCAACACGGTCTATGTCGGCGACGAGGCTGCGGCGGTCGGCGTACGCCAGGACAAGGCGTCGGTCGCCACGTCGATGGCGTCCTCACGCGTCGGTATGGCCAGCCAGCTCGAGGCTTTCACCGCCAACGCCGTAGAGCACCTGCGACGTGACCAACGGCTGCTGCTCGACGGGGAGGGACTGCCCACCACGAAGACGTCGTTCGATGGTCGGCAGGTCGTCGTGGTGCTGCGGACGTTCGACTACAAGAGCGACCTGCGAGGGCTGAAGACGTTCATTCGTGAGAACCACCCGGTCCTGGTGGGAGTGGACGGGGGCGCCGATGCCCTGCTCGAGGCCGGCTACCGTCCCGACGTCGTCGTCACGTCCGGAGACGACATCTCCGAGGCCGCGCTGCGCAGTCGCATCGAGGTGATCGGTCACACCACCAACGACGGCCGCTCCGCGGGGCTCGAGCGACTCGAGCGGCTCGCGGTGACGCACGAGAGACTGGTAGCAAGCGGAACGGCCGAGGACGCCGCCATCTTGCTCGCGCACGCCAACAACGCCGCCCTCATCGTCATGGTCGGGTCGCACGCAACGCTGGTGGAGCTCCTCGACAAGGGGCGCTCGGGGATGGCGAGCTCATTCCTGACCCGCTCCACCGTCGGCTCCCGGCTCGTCGACGCCAAGGCAGTCGCCAAGCTCTACCACCACCGCATCAGCGGGTGGCTGGTGTTCATGCTGGTGCTGCTGGGCGTCGCCGCCGTGCTCGCCGCGGTAGCAACGACTCCGGTCGGCCAAGAGTGGTGGAGCCAGGTCAAGAGCTGGTACGACGTGGCCGTCACCTGGATCCGGGGTCGCACCACGTGAGCGCCTTGAGGCGCTACCTGCTGCCCGTCTTCGCTGCGTTCATCGCGCTGGCCATCGGGATCGCGCTCGGCGCCGGCATCTTGCAGCAGGCCGAAGGCGGTGACGACAGCGGTTCCTTGCGCGCTGCCAACGAGAGTCTGCGCGACCAGCTTGCTGCCGACAGGGACGAGCGCGTCCTCGGCCAGGCATGGAGCGATGCTCTCGCGCCGAGTCTGCTCGCCGGTCGGCTCACCGGCGCCCAGATCACGATCGTCGCGCTCCCTGGCGTCTCAGAAACGTCGGTGGCAGCGACCCGTCAGGCGATCGAGGATGCCGGCGGCAGCACCGCGATGGTGGTGACCGTCGCCGCCGAGGTTCTCGACTCGGCGAAGAAGACCTATGTGAGTTCCGTCGCCGACAGCTCACTCGCCGGCGCCGACGGCGTGACCGCCCCAACGGAGGACGACGTCTATCCGCGATTCGGCACCGTCCTCGCCCGTGCGTACGTCGGCACGAACGACGACACCCGCTATGACGCGACCGCCGTCAAGATCGACTCGGAGCTCCAGGGCGCCAAGCTGGTCACGGTCGACAACGCTCCGTTACGTCGGGGGTCGTTGGTCGTCGTGCTCGCCTCGGGTGCCCACGGCGGCGACGAGGTCACGACCGCCGCCAACGTGATCGCCTCCGACCTCGTCGCCGCGCTCGCCCGAGCCGGTGACGCGGTCGTGGTGGCGACCCCGGCCACCGGTCGGGCCAGCGGCGGCATCCTCGCCGAGCTCGCCAAGGACCGCGATGTCGCCCGGCTCCCTGTCTCGACCACCAACGCCGGCACCTCGTCGTCGGGTCTGGTCACCGCCGTCTACGCGCTCGCGAGCGCGCTGGCCGGACGACCGGGTGACTTCGGCGTGGTCGACGGCGAGCCAGTGCTGCCACCCGGGGTGCAGGTAGCCCCGAAGTGAGGCCCGTCAGCAGAGCGCTGCGCCCGGGGTGCAGGTAGCCCCGAAGTGAGGCCAGTAGAGACAGCGCTGCCGCCCGGGGTGGACGCGACCACGGACTGAGGCCAGGCAGTCAGCACAGCGCCGCCCGGGGTGCAGGTAGCCAGGGACTGAGGCTGGTTGGCTCCGTTCGCGGGCGTGGCGTCGCGCGGCCGGGTCGGGTGTTGATAGATTGGAACCCCGTGGCGGGGTGGGTTTGCCCCGACCCTCGTCAGACCTACCACGGGAGCATGATTTGGCAGTCTCGTCGCCGACCAGGCACCTCTTCGTGACGGGGGGCGTCGCCTCGTCGCTGGGCAAGGGGCTGACCGCCTCGTCGCTGGGCCGCCTGCTCAAGTCCCGTGGCCTCCGGGTCACCATGCAAAAGCTCGACCCTTATCTCAACGTCGACCCCGGGACGATGAACCCGTTCCAGCACGGTGAGGTCTTCGTCACCAACGACGGCGCCGAGACCGATCTCGACATCGGCCACTACGAACGCTTCCTCGACGTCGACCTGGGCCAGCAGGCCAACGTCACCACCGGCCAGGTCTACTCCACGGTGATCGCCAAGGAGCGTCGCGGCGACTACCTCGGCGACACCGTCCAGGTGATCCCGCACATCACCAACGAGATCAAGGAACGCATCCGGGCGATGGCGGCCGACGACGTCGACATCGTCATCACCGAGATCGGCGGCACGGTGGGCGACATCGAGTCCCTGCCGTTCCTCGAGGCCGCCCGCCAGGTACGCCATGACATCGGTCGCGACAACTGCTTCTTCCTTCACGTGTCGTTGGTTCCTTACATCGGGCCGTCGGGAGAGCTGAAGACCAAGCCGACCCAGCACTCCGTCGCCGCGCTGCGCTCCATCGGTATCGCGCCGGACGCGGTCGTGTGCCGCGCCGATCGCGACATCCCTGACAGCATCAAGCGCAAGATCTCACTGATGTGCGACGTCGACGACGAGGCCGTCGTGGCTGCGGTCGACGCGCCGTCGATCTACGACATTCCCAAGGTGCTGCACTCCGAGGGACTCGACGCCTATGTCGTACGCCGGCTCAACCTGCCGTTCCGGGACGTCGACTGGACGCGGTGGGACCAGCTGCTGCAACGTGTGCACCACCCCGACGAGGCCGTCGAGGTGGCCCTCGTCGGCAAGTACGTCGGTCTGCCGGACGCCTACCTGT
>JACCVA010000101.1 GCA_013698435.1 Nocardioidaceae bacterium
GTGCTGGGCCCATGCCACCCCGGCGATCGTGATGCGGCCTGGCGACAGGTTCGCTCCGGCGCGGGGCACATCGATACGCGACTGCGTCTTGACCGGCCCTTCCTGCGACCACCCGCGCACGGTCCAGAACGCTGAGAAGTCGTCGAACCGCGTCACCTCGAGATCGACCACCCACTTCGTGGCAGACACATACCCGTACAGTCCCGGCACCACCATTCGGACGGGGAAGCCGTGCTCCGGGGTCAGCGGTTCGCCGTTCATCGCCACGGCGAACAGCGCGTTTCGGTCGTCGGTGAGGGCGGCAAGCGGCGTACCGCAGGTCCAGCCGTCCTCCGACGTCGACTTGACCGCGTCGGCGCCGTTCTGGACACCGGCCTCGGCGAGGATGTCGGCGATCCGTATGCCGGACCACTCCGCGTTGGAGATCAGGTGTCCTCCTACCGGGTTTGAGACGCAGCACAGCGTCACCCAGGCCTGCTCGAGACCGCGGTCGAGGAGATCCTGATAGGTCAGCGTGAGCTCGCGGTCCACCATGCCGTGCACCCGAAGCTGCCATTTCTGCGGGAGGATCTGTGGCACGGAGAGCGCGGTGTCGATCCGGTAGAACTTCGCTTGCGACGTCACCCAAGGTTCGACTCCTCGGACGCCGAGGTCGGTGCCTGGCGGCGTCACGGCGGCACGCACCGGCAGTCTGAGCTTGCCTCGAGCCGCCTCCACAGCCGCGCGACCTCCAGCGAGGAAGCGCCCGGCCACCCCTGCGATGACCGCGCCCACCCCGATCACACCGGACAGCACGAGGAACTGACGACGCGACGCCTCACGGCGCGAGCCGCCGCTGCGGTCCTCATCCGATCGCAACGCTGCCTGGGCCTTCGGCACCAGCAGGGCAACCAGCACCAACGACGTCACGATGCCGACGGCCGCGGGCACGTACGTCGTCGACGACGACGTCAGGCGAGCACCCACCGCAAGCAGCGCGACGGCACCCAGCAACACGAACACGCCTTGCGCCGCCAGCACCGACCGCATCGCCACGGCTCCTGCCAGTGCGCTGAGTGCGACCACCACAAGGACCGTCATGGCGATCAGGAACGGTTTGTCGTTGGTACCGACGACGTTGATGACGGGCTCGATGACGGCACCGGGAGTCAGGCGGATGACTCCTTCCGCCACGGCGACGAGCGGCGACACCCGCTGGTGCAGCCAGCCGCTGACCAGCTCGGACGCTGCCAGACCGGCAACACCGGCGACGACGCCGAGCAGCATGCCGTACCGCCGAGAGGGGACCATGTCTTCGATGGTGCCTCAGGAACGCCGCTGCGACGACTGATCTGCGGACACGTCACACACTCGTCACAAGGCGGCGGCCGCCACGGCTGGCATGATCGAGGCGTGAACGCGCCCTTCTCTGCCAGCGTCGGCATCGGCAGCGACGTGCATCCGGTCGCCGACGGACGCCAGATGTGGGTCGCCGGGCTGCACTGGCCGGACGAGACGGCCGGACTGTCCGGGCACTCCGACGGAGACGTCGTGGCGCATGCCGCCTGCGATGCGCTGCTGTCGGCGGCGGCCCTGGGCGACCTCGGCAGCCAGTTCGGCACCGAAGACCCCGCCTGGGCCGGGGCGAGCGGCGTGCGGCTGCTGGCCGAGACGGCACAACGCGTACGCCTGTCCGGCCTGACGGTCGGAAACGTCGCGGTGCAGCTCATCGGCAACCGCCCGAAGCTCGGGGCCCGTCGCGCCGAGGCCGAGCGAGTGCTGAGCGAGGCCTGCGGGGCAGCCGTGTCGGTGTCGGCCACGACCACGGACGGGCTCGGACTGACCGGCCGCGATGAAGGGGTCGCTGCGATCGCCACCGCTCTCGTCTACCGCTGAGCTGCCAGCACCGCTTCCGCGAGCAGCAGGTCCAGCGGGCGGGTGATCTTGAAGGCCAGCGGGTCACCCTCGACCAACGTGACCGGCACCCCGAGCCGTTCCACCAGCGACGCGTCGTCGGTGGCGCTGACGTCGAGGCCGGCGGCATGCGCCTGCTCGAGCACCGTCCGGCGAAATCCTTGCGGAGTCTGCACCGCCCGCGCCGACGATCGGTCGATCGGCGCACTCAGTCCGTTGGCGCCCAACACCCGCAGCGAGTCGGCGACCGGCTGGGTAGGTACGACGGCTTGAGCACCGGCGTCCAGGGCATCGAGCACCCGGCGTACGACGTCGGGAGGTACGAGCGGACGCGCCGCGTCGTGGACCACGATCGTCTCTGCCTCAGGGTGAGCGGCCGCGAGCGCGCGGGCGACGGACGCCTGTCGGTCGGCGCCACCTATGACGACCTGCACCGCCCGGCCCAGCCCCTGGAGGTCGGCGCGGGTCAGGTCGAGGTGAGTGTTCGGTACGGCGACGACGACTTCGTCGCACAGCCCAACCAGCAACTCGACACAGCGGCGCACCAAGCTCCGCCCGGCCAGCTGACGGAACGCCTTGGGAACAGCCGGATCGACGGCGCGGTGCCCGTCGAGACGTACGCCGAGTCCGGCCGCAGGAACGAGTGCTGCGCGTCTGCTGGTCACCGGGAGCTCACCAACCAAAAACCCCTGCTGAGAGCAGGGGCCGGGGATTAGGAGGCGAGCACCTCGTCGAGAATCGTCTCGGCCTTGTCCTCGTTGGTGTGCTCAGCGAGGGCCAGCTCGGAAACCAGGATCTGTCGGGCCTTCGCCAGCATCCGCTTCTCACCGGCCGACAGGCCACGCTCCCGCTCGCGGCGCCACAGGTCGCGCACCACTTCGGCGACCTTCATCACATCGCCTGAGTGCAGCTTCTCGAGGTTGGCCTTGTAGCGGCGCGACCAGTTGGTCGGCTCTTCGGTGTGCTCTGCCCTCAAGACGTCGAAGACGCGCTCGAGGCCGGCGGCGTCGACGACGTCGCGGACGCCGACGAGGTCGAGGTTGCAGGCGGGCACGCGGACGATCAAATCAGTCTGGGCGACAATGCGAAGGACGAGATAGAGCTTGTCCTCACCCTTGATCTGACGGGTCTCGATATCTTCAATGACCGCGGCCCCATGGTTGGGATACACGACCGTCTCACCGACCGTAAAAGTCATCTGTCAGTTACCCCTTTCCAGGAAGCCATCGTAGCATGGCTCTGGGCCGGCCCTGGTAGCGTATTGCCTGGTCAGAGCGCAAATTAGTGCTTGACAAAAACCTCTCAGCATGCGTGGCCCGGGTCTTGGCGACGCCCATGCACGGTTTCGGTACGCTGAGCCACGCCCGCCGCCTACACGTCAGAGCGCCGCACCAGCGCTGAGAGGACACCGCATCGTGGACACCGCTACACCCGCGCGTGGGCGCAGCGGATCTGCCTCGCGTCGCCGCTGGCTGGTGCCGGCGCTGGTGTCGGTCGTCCTGCTCGGGGCGTTGACAGGCTGCGGCGCCGGTTTCGACGCCCAGACCAACCAGCCCTACCAGCCTGCCCCGGGCGTCACGGTGCGCACTTCCGACGTCTATACCGTCAACACCCTGGTCGTGACCGACGGCGAGGGCGACGGCACCGTCGTGACGTCGCTCGTCAACCAGGCTTCCGAACCTGACAAGCTCGTGGGTCTCACGGCTCAAGACGGCGAGGGCGGGGGCGTGGAAGTCTCACCGCTGCCGGACGGCGGCATCGAGCTGGCCCCTGGCCAGGCGGTTCAGACGGCTACCGACGGTGCGCTTCGCGTCCACGGCGACACCCTGCAGGCCGGCAGCCTCATCACGCTGGCCTTCGAGTTCGAGTCAGCCGCGCGCGTAGAGGTTGAGGTGCCGGTCCTGGCCGCGAGCACCGAGTACGCCGACGTACCGATCGGACCGGCGGGCGGCGAGTCGCCCAGCCCGAGCAGCTCACCGACGCCGAGCGAGTAGTGCTGCGCCTGTTCCTGCGACGGCCGTGAGTCAGCCGGCAGCCGCGGCGTCGTACTTGTAGCCGAGCCCTCGCACCGTGACAAGGCTGCGGGGGTGCGCCGGGTCGGGCTCGATCTTCGCCCGCAGTCGCTTCACGTGCACGTCGAGCGTCTTGGTGTCTCCCACGTAGTCAGCGCCCCAGACCCTGTCGATCAGCTGGCCGCGCGTCAGCACCCGGCCCGAGTTGCGCAAGAACAGCTCGAGCAGCTCGAACTCCTTCAGTGGGAGCTGGATCTCTGCGCCGTTCACGGTGACCACATGGCGCTCGGTGTCCATCCTGACGTCACCTGACTCCAGGGTCGGCGGGGTGAGCTCCGGCTCCTTCCCACGCCTGAGGACGGCGCGGATGCGGGCGACCAGCTCACGCGGACTGTAGGGCTTGGTGACGTAGTCGTCAGCGCCGAGCTCCAGGCCGACCACCTTGTCGATCTCGGCATCCTTGGCGCTGACCATGATCACCGGAACGGCCGACATCTGGCGCAGCTGCCTGCACACCTCGGTCCCGGGAAGCCCGGGCAACATCAGGTCCAGCAGCACGATGTCAGCGCCGTTGCGGGCGAACTCCTCGATCGCCCCCGGACCGGTCTCGGCGACGGCGACGTCGAAGCCCTCCTTGCGCAGCACGTACGCCAGCGCCTCTCGATAGCTCTCTTCGTCCTCGACGACGAGCACTCGGGTCATAAGGCCTCCTGGTGTGTCGTGGCGGCGGGCAGGCTCAGCGTGAAGGCCGAACCCTCTCCCTCGACGCTCCAGACGCTGACCTCGCCGCCGTGGGTGGCCGCCACATGCTTGACGATCGACAGACCGAGGCCGGTGCCGCCGGTGGAGCGTGCCCGGGAGGGGTCGACCCGGTAGAACCTTTCGAAGATGCGGTCGAGCTCAGCGCTCGGGATGCCGACCCCCTGGTCAGTGACGACGATGTCGACGGCGTCGTCCCTGGCCCGGGCCGACACGGTGACACGGGTGCCCTCCGGGCTGTAGGCGACGGCATTCTCGATCAGGTTGCCGAGCGCCACCACGAGCTCCTCGTCGTTGCCGAGAACGGCGAGACCGCCCTCGCCACCGAACCGTAGCTCGACATCCTTGTCCGTGGCATCCACCTTGACCCGGTCCATCGCCCGCTCGGCGAGAGCCTGCACGCCTACCGGGTCGGCGTCCTCGAGCTGGTCGTCGCCCTGCAGCCGGGACAGCTCGATGATCTGCTGGACGAGCCGGGTGAGCCGCTCGCTCTCGGTGCGCATCCGCTGAGAGAACCGATGGACGGCCTCGGGATCCTCGGCCGCCTCCTCGACTGCCTCGGAGAGCAAGGTGAGCGCGCCCACCGGAGTCTTGAGCTCGTGGCTGACATTCGCCACGAAGTCTCGCCGGATCGCCTCGACGCGCCGCTCCCGGGTCCGATCCTCGACCAGCACCAAGATCAGCCGACTCCCGAGGGGGGCGACCCGGGCGGCCACGTGGCGGGTGCGGGTGCGGCCGCGGCCATGGCGCAGGGCGAGATCCGACTCCCGGATCTGGCCGTCGCGGCGCACCTGGCGCACGAGGTCCAGCAGCTCGACGACGCCGACGTCGGAGCCTCGGACGAGGCCCATGGCGTGCGCGGGGGCGCTCGCTTTGAGGACGGAGTCGTCGGGTCCGACCACGAGCGCGGACGAGCGCAGGACGGACAGCACGGCGGCCACTCCCGGCGGCACGACCGGCTCCGGCGGAGTCAACGACGTGCGGCCCTGGTCGCGCTCGCTGATGCGGAACGCCAAGATCGTCGCCGCACCCAGCACGGCTCCGACTGCTCCGCCCAGTAACGCGGCGGTCGATGAGTCCATGCTGTGATCGTACGCAGCGCCTGCCGCGCGGCCGGGGGACAGTGACGGGGTGCGACCGCGGATTTGACCACTGTTCACGCTCAGTTCACCGCGCTTCGCCTACACTTCATCCACAACGCCTACGGTCGGGGTCATGCGCAACCAGTACCAGCACCAGCTCGACCGCGTGCTCAGCGAGCTCGTGGAGATGACGGGTGATGTGCGTGCTGCCCTCGCCACGGCGACACAGGCACTGCTGGAGGCGGATGTGTCGGCCGCTGAGGCCGTCATCAGCGGCGACCTGGCGATCGACGAGGCCCGTGAGCGGATCGAAGAGGACAGCTTCGACATCCTTGCTCGCCAGGCCCCGGTCGCCGGGGACCTGCGCATGCTGGTGGCATCGCTGCGAATGGTCGCCGACCTTGAGCGGATGGGTGATCTCTCCGTGCACGTCGCCAAGGTCGCTCGGTTGCGCTTCCCCACCAAGGCGGTGCCCGCCTCGCTCGTCCCGACGATTCAGCAGATGGCCAAGACCGCCGACGAGATGATCGCGGCGGCGGCTGAGATCGTCGCGACACATGACGTGGATGCGGCCCGGGAACTCGAGTCCGCCGACGACGACATGGACCGCCTGCGCCGTTCGATGTTCCGGACGTTGCTGGCCGACGACTGGGACAGCGGCGTCGAGCCGGCGATCGACCTGGCCCTGCTGGGCCGCTACTACGAGCGTATCGGTGACCATGCGGTCTCGATGGCTCGCCGGATCGTCTTCTTGGTGACCGGGCAGCACCCCGTCGCGGGCTGAGCCACTGGCACCCCGGCCACTACAGTGCCGAGATGACCGATGCGCCGTACCGACTGGTTCTGCTCCGCCACGGCGAGAGCGACTGGAACGCCAAGAACCTCTTCACCGGCTGGGTCGACGTGCCACTCAGCGACAAGGGCCGCGAGGAGGCCCTCCGCGGCGGCGCGCTGTTGAAGGAGCGGGGCCTGCTGCCAGACACGCTGCACACGTCGGTTCTCCGGCGTGCCATCCAGACCTCGGAGCTGTGTCTCGACGCCATCGACCGGCACTGGGTGCCGGTCCGGCGCTCGTGGCGGCTCAACGAACGGCACTACGGTGCCCTTCAGGGCAAGGACAAGAAGGCCACGCTTCAGGAGTACGGCGAGGAGCAGTTCATGCTCTGGCGCCGGTCCTACGACACTCCACCGCCGCGGCTGGCGGACGACGACGAGTTCAGCCAGGTCGACGACCCCCGGTACGCCCACCTGCCCGACGAGATCCGTCCCCGTACAGAGTGCCTTGCCGACGTCGTCGAACGGATGCTGCCCTACTGGTACGACGCGATCGTGCCCGACCTGCGGGCCGGCGCAACGGTGCTGGTCGGCGCGCATGGAAACTCCTTGCGCGCTCTCGTCAAGCACCTTGACGGGTTGTCGACGGACACGGTGGTCGGCCTGAACATCCCGACCGGTATCCCTCTGCTGT
>JACCVA010000143.1 GCA_013698435.1 Nocardioidaceae bacterium
TCGACGCGACCGCCCTCGAGCACCACCGGGTTGTCCACGGCCGCGGAGAGCTCCCGCTCGGCCACCGCGGCGGCGTAGGCGACGGTGTCGCGTGCGGCTCCGAGCACCTGCGGTGCACACCGCAGCGAGTAAGCGTCCTGCACGCGGTTGCAGTCCGACCCGCGGTGGCTGGCGACCACCTCCGAGCCTGCCAGCAGCGCCCGCAGGTTCATCGCGGACTGCGCCTGGCCAGGGTGGGGGCGCAGCTCCTGCAGGTCGGCGGCAAAGACCCGGTCGGTCGCCAGCAGACCCTCGACCGACATGGCAGCGCCGATGTCAGCGGTCGTCAGTAGCATCCGCAGGTCCTCGAGGGCCAGCACGAGCATGCCGAGCATCCCGTCGGTGCCGTTGATGAGTGCCAGGCCCTCCTTCTCGGCGAGCTCGACCGGCGTGACACCGATCTCCGCGAGCACCTCGGCGGCCGGTCGGCGTGCGCCGTGCGCGTCACGGACCTCGCCCTCGCCCATCAGCGCAAGGGCGCAGTGCGCGAGCGGCGCAAGGTCGCCGGAGCAGCCGAGGCTGCCGTACTCGTGCACGATCGGCGTGACTCCCGCGGACAGCAGCGCCGCCATCGCGCGCGCCGTCTCCAACCGGATCCCGGTGCGGCCCGTCGCCAGTGTCGAGAGGCGCAGCAGCATCAGTGCGCGGACGACTTCGGTCTCGACCTCGGGACCCGAGCCGGCTGCATGGGAGCGGATCAAGGATCGCTGGAGCTGAGCTCGCATGGCGGGTGGGATGTGGCGGGTGGCCAGGGCACCGAAGCCGGTCGAGATGCCGTACGCCGGGGTGACGGCGGACGCGAGCTCCTCGACGTACGTGCGGGACGTGGAGACGGCCGCGACCGCGTCGTCTGCGAGGCGTACGCCGGCGCCATGGCGAGCGACGGCCACGACATCGGCTGGCGACACCGGACCGACGCCGACATGCACGAGGGTGGTCATGCCCCATTGGACTGCGGGCGGGCGCCCGGCCACCAGGGTCTGCGGCCGATTACTGTCTCAGATCTCAGACTCACGGTAGCGTGGAGGAATGCCGAGCCGGGTACCTGCCGCCAGCAGAGCGCTGCGGGTGCTGTCGTACCTGGCGACGCAGCCCGAGCCGGTGCCGTTAGGCGTGATCGCCCGCGCGACGGCGATGCCACGCTCGTCGGCGTACCAGCTCGTCAACGTGATGGTGGCCGAGGGTTTCGTGACGCATGTCGAGGACGAGCACCGCTACGGGCTCGGCGTCGCAGCGTTCGAGGTCGGCAGCGGCTACACCCGTCAGGCGCCGCTGCAGCGGCTGGCCCGCCGGCCGCTGGTCGAGCTCGTCGACGGGCTCGGCGAGTCTGGTCACCTCGCGGCGCTGCACGGGACCGACGTGCTCTACCTGCTGGAGGAGCGGGCCGCCGGCCGGCCGTCGCTGGTGACCGACGTCGGCGTACGCCTGCCGGCGCATCTCACCGCTAGCGGACGGGCGATCCTGTCGCGACTGCCCAAGGCGCAGGTGCGGGCGCTGTTTCCCGACACGTCGGCGTTCGTGTCGCGGCGAGGCGGCGGCCCCACGTCGTTGTCGGCGCTGAGCTCGCTGCTGGCCGAGACACGCCAGCGCGGCCATGCCACCGAGGAGGGGGACGTGACCGCCGGCTTCTCCTCGATCGCCGTACCCGTCGTCGACCCGGCAGGTCTGCCGCTGGCGGCCTTCGCCGTGACGTACGAGACGGACGCCCCGGTGGACGTAGCCGACGTCGTACGCCGGGTCACCGCGACAGCGCACACCCTGACCACGCGGATCGGAGGGCGGTGGTCGGTGCCACGCCGATGACTGCGGAATCGTGGTGTCGCCTTCCCGCCGGCAACGCCCGGCCTGCACACTGATCCCCGAGAGAGGCAGACATGACTCCTGACGAGACCGAGGAGCTGATCCTCCAGACCTGGGACTTCAGCGACCCCAAGGCCTCCCATGACGCGTTCAAGGCTCACGCGGAGCGCGTCGGTACGTCGAGCCTGCCGGGCATGGCCCTGCTGACGCAGGCCGCACGGGCGCTCGGCCTGCAAGGTTACTTCAGCGGCGCAGCGGCCAGCCTCGACCAGATCGAGACCGAGGTGTCGTCGTTCACCGACACCTCCTACCGCCAGCACGCGCAAGCACGCCTGGCCATCGAGCGCGGTCGTGTGCTCACCTCTGCGGGTGATCCATCACAGGCGCGACCGTATTTCGAGGCCGCCCCCGGCCACGCCGAGAAGGCCGGGGCCACGGGGCTCGTCATCGACGCTCTCCACATGCTCGCCATCGTCGCCAGCGAGGTCGATGCACCCGAAGACGCGGTGCGCTGGAACCGGCGTGCCCTCGTCGCCGCCGAGAGCTCGGACGCGCCAGCAGCGCGCAGCTGGCGTGCGCCACTGCTCAACAACCTGGGCTGGGTCTATCACGACAACGGCCAGCACGCCGCGGCGCTCGAGCACTTCGAGCGAGCGCTCGCGGCTCGGGAGGAGAGCGGTACACC
>JACCVA010000356.1 GCA_013698435.1 Nocardioidaceae bacterium
GCTCATCGCCACCCGCGACTGACGCGCGCCCCGGCGCCAGAACCGCCAAAAGCCCTTGTTCACAAGCGGTTTCTACGTCTGAAGAATGTCGGCCGGGGTCTCTAGGATCGTACTCATGTTCGATATCCAGTTGGACTCCCTCGACGCAGATCGGCTGCTGACCCACGTAGTTGAGGTCCGTGCGCTCGCGCAACGGGCCGAGGTGCGGACCCTGGAGGTCGCGGCGGCGTGGGCGGACCTGCACGGGGTCATCGAGACCACCGGGGTGACTCTTCCGGGATCGGAGCGGCTGGTCCAGTTCGGCGGCGACGGCACACCCGAGACGTGCGAGTTCTGTCCGGCGGAGCTCGGCGCCGAGATGGGGATGTCGCCCGAGGCGGCAGCGATGCTGATCGGTGATGCGCTCGACCTCCGCCACCGTCTTCCCGGGCTGTGGCGGCGCATCCGGGCCGGTGAGGTGAAGCCGTGGATCGGCCGCCGGATCGCCATGGACACCCGCGACCTCACCCAGCAAGCGGCGGCTGCGGTCGACCGGCAGGTGGCCCGCTACGCCCATTCCCTGACCTGGGGGCGGCTGCTCAAGGTCGTGCAGGCAGCCATCATCGAGGCCGACCCCGACTTCGCTCGTCAGCGAGAGCAGCTCCGCCGCCGTGACCGGGGCGTGTGGCTGCACCCGGCCGACGACGTAGGGACGATCCGCGGATCGTTTGCCGCCGCCGGGCCGGATGCGCTGCGCTATAATGCCGGACTCGACCGCGCCGCCGACGCCCTCGGTCTGCTCGGAGACACCGAACCGAAGGAAGTGCGCCGGGCCCGGGCTCTCGGCATCTTGGGCAACCCGCAGCAGACCATGGACCTTTTCGCGCAAGCTGGGCTTGCTGCCCGCGGACGCGCCCATGACCCGGGCGAGGACGCCGACTCAGGCGCCATGGACGACTCTGGCCGCTCGCCGTTCGTCCGCGGCGAGGCCGTCAAGGTCGATCCGAGGCCGAAGGCCGTTCTCTACGTGCATCTGACTCGCGAGGTCCTCGACCGCAATGACGCAACCGGAGTGGCCAGGGTCGAAGGTGTCGGACCGGTCACCCTCGGCCAGGCCCGGCATTGGCTCAGCGACTGCGCCGTCACCGTCAAACCCGTCGTCGACATCGCCGGCATCGCCCCCGTCGACTCCTATGAGGTTCCCGACTCGTTGCGCGAAGCCGTCCAACTCGTGACGCCGGCCGACACCTTCCCATTCGCGGCCAACACCGGCCGCACCATGGACCTCGACCACACCGAGCCGTATGTCCCGCCCGACGAGGGCGGCCCACCGGGCCAGACCGCGGTCGGCAGGCTGGGGCCGATGACCCGACGACACCACCGAATCAAGACGCATGGTCGATGGCAGGTCCGGCAGCCCTTCGCTGGCGTCTTCGTCTGGCGATCACCTCACGGTCGCCACTACGTCGTCGACCAGACTGGCACCCACCGTGTCGCGTGCGGCGACGCGGCCTGAACGAGTCGCTCGCTCGGTCAGACCTCGACGGTGCGTGCCGTCTGTGCGTCCATCTCCGACACGATGTCGTCGAGGACTGCGGTAGGAATCGCAGAGTCGACGCTGAGCGCCACCAGTGCGAGCCCACCCTGACGGTCCCTGGCGACCTGCATACCGCCGATGTTGATCTGGGCGTCACCGAGCACCCGACCGATCGCGCCCACCATTCCCGGTCGGTCGGTGTAGGTGAAGAAGGCGAGGTGGGAGGTCGGCTCGAGGTCGACGTCATAGCCGTTCACCTCGACGAGTCGCTCCCGGTGCTGAATCCCGATCAACGTTCCGGAAACCGACACCTGGCTGCCGTCGGACAGCGTGCCCCGCAAGGTGACCAGATTGCGGTGGTCAGGGCTTTCGGCCTCGGTGACCAGTCGCACGGCGAGACCCCGTTCGGCGGCGAGCAGGGGCGCGTTGACGTAGGAGACCGTCTCCTCCACCACGTCGATGAACATGCCCTTGAGTGCCGCGAGCTCGAGCACGCGCACGTCGAACTCCGTGATCTCACCGCGCACCTCGACGTCGAGCTGCTGTGGCACCTCCCCCGCCAGCGCGGTGAAGATGCGGCCCAGCTTCTCGGTGAGGGGGATCCCCGGCCGGACGTCCTCGGCGATCACACCGCCCTGGACGTTGACCGCATCGGGCACGAGCTCACCACCGAGGGCCAGTCGCACCGACCGGGCGACCGCCATACCGGCCTTCTCCTGCGCTTCGTCGGTGGATGCGCCGAGATGGGGGGTGGCGACCACGTTGTCGAACTCGAACAGTGGGGAGTCGGTGCACGGCTCGGACGCGAACACGTCAAGTCCGGCCGCTGCGATGCGACCCTCCTTGATGGCGGCGTACAGCGCCTGCTCGTCGACGATGCCGCCGCGCGCCGCGTTGACGATCACTGCGGAGGGCTTGCAGCGGGCCAGCTGATCCGTACCGACGAGGCCAACGGTCTCGGGTGTCTTCGGCAGGTGCACTGAGATGAAGTCTGCGGTTGAGGTGAGCTCGTCGAGCGTGACAAGGCGTACGCCGAGCTGAGCGGCGCGACCCGCCTGCACGTAGGGGTCGTAGGCGATCACCTTCATGCCGAACGCGCTCAACCGCTGGGCGACGAGCACACCAATCTTGCCCAGGCCGACGATGCCCACCGTCTTGTCGTAGAGCTCGATGCCGGCGTACTTGCTGCGCTTCCACTCGCCGTTCTTGAGCGCGGCGTTGGCCGGGGCGATGTTGCGCGCTGCGGCCAGCAGCAGGCCGACGGCGAGCTCGGCAGCGCTGACGATGTTGGACGTCGGCGCGTTGACGACCATCACGCCACAGATCGTCGCCTGCTTGACGTCGACGTTGTCGAGCCCTACTCCTGCACGAGCGATGACCTTGAGGCGGCGGGCTACAGCGAGCGCCTCGGCGTCAACCTTGGTGGCGCTACGGACCAAGATGGCATCGACGTCGGCGATAGCAGACAGCAGCTCGCCGCGGTCGGCACCGTTGCAGTGTCGGATCTCGAACTCCGGGCCGAGCGCCTCGACGGTGGCCGGGCTCAGCTCTTCGGCGATCAGGACGACGGGTCTGGTCACAGGTCTTGGTTCCTTCTGCTGCGATGTGTCTCGACGACCCGGCTGTCAGCCGGACGGAGCACCACGCCGTGCCCATGCGGTGGCCAGTCTAGACCAGCCATGGTCTCATTCCGCGCCGGCACCATCTCTGCCCGGATTGCGAAAAATACAGGTTCCGACCGGGGTATCGACCTGCACATCCCGGCAATCCGCGGGGAGGGGCAGGGGCGTCAGCGGGCGGCGGTGCCCTCGGTGTAGTCGTCGTCGTGCGACTTCACCCAGGCCATCAGGGTGCGAAGCTCGCGACCGGTCTCCTCGATCGGGTGAGTCTCGCTCTCCTTGCGGAACTGTTGGAACTTGGGGGCGCCGGCGTCTTGGTCCTCGATGAACCCGGCCGCCCATGAGCCGTCCTGGATGGCGTTGAGGACGTTCTTCATCCGTGCCTTCACAGAGTCGTCGATGATGTACGGGCCCGATGTGTAGTCGCCGTACTCCGCAGTGTCCGACACCGACCATCGCTGCTTGGCGATGCCGCCCTCGTACATCAGGTCGACGATGAGCTTGAGCTCGTGCAGGCACTCGAAGTAGGCGATCTCCGGCTGGTAGCCGGCCTCGATCAGCGTCTCGAAACCAGCCTGGACCAGCCGTGACGCCCCGCCACAGAGCACCGCCTGCTCACCGAACAGGTCGGTCTCGGTCTCTTCGGCGAACGTCGTCTTGATCGCGCCGGCACGGGTGCCGCCCAGCGCCTTCGCGTACGACAAGGCGAGCTCCCAGCCGGTGCCCGACGCATCCTGCTCGACCGCAACGAGGACAGGCACGCCGCGACCCTCGGTGTACTCGCGTCGCACCAGGTGGCCGGGCCCCTTCGGCGCGACCATGACCACGTCGACGCCGGCGGGAGGTTGGATGTAGTCGAAGCGGATGTTGAAGCCGTGGCCGAAGAGCAGCGCGTCACCGTCGACGAGGTTGGGTTCTATCGCCTCGGCGTACAGGCTCCGCTGGATGTGGTCCGGTGCGAGCACCACGACGAAATCCGACTCCTCACAGGCCTCGAAGGGCGTCACGACTCGTAGGCCCTCGGCCTCTGCCCGGGCACGGCTCTTGGAGCCCTCCGGCAGTCCGACTCGCACATCAACGCCGGAGTCGCGCAGCGACAGCGCATGCGCATGGCCCTGGCTGCCGTAGCCCAGTACGGCGACGTTGCGCCCTTGGATGATGGCCAGGTCGGCATCGTCGTCATACAGCAGTTCAGCCATGAGCTGGGCTCTCCTTGTCGGTGTGGGTGGTTGGTCCGGCGGGTCAGGCCGGTGGCCGGATGGAAACCGGGGGTGGGGCGGGACGCAGGCTGCGGTCGGTGATCGAGCGGCTGCCGCGGTTGATCGCCACCAGTCCGGACTGCACCAGCTCGCGGATGCCGAACGGCTCGAGCACCCGCAGCATCGCCTCCAGCTTGTCGCGGTTGCCCGTGACCTCGATCGTGACCGCGTCGGTCGCGACGTCGACGACCTTGGCCCGGAACAGCGTCACCGTCTCCAGCACCTGGCTGCGGGTCTGGGCGTCGGCCTTCACCTTGACGAGGGCCAGCTCCCGCTCGACGGAGCCGGGGCCCTCCATCTCGACGATCTTGAGCACTTCGACGAGCTTGTTCAGCTGCTTCGTCACATGCTCCAGCGGATGGTCCTCGAGGTTGACGACGATCGTCATCCGCGAGACCTCC
>JACCVA010000192.1 GCA_013698435.1 Nocardioidaceae bacterium
CTCCGGGTTGTCGTCGCGGACCGCGGTGGACACCACCACCGTGTCCGCGGCCTCGACGTGGCGTGCGTCGTGACCCACCCAGCATTGGATGCCCAATGTGCGAAGGGATTGCAGCATCGCCGAGTCAACCTGGTCGCTGCCGGAGACGGCGACCCCCCGCATGCTCATCACCCGTGCGACGCCAGACAGCGCGGCTCCCCCGATCCCGACGAAGTGCACTCGGCCGAGCTCGTCGGCAGGCTCGATGGAGGCTGGCACGTCAACCCTCATCGGGTTGCCGCCTCGATGACCATGTCAGCAAGCAGGTCGTCGGCGTCACGCCGGATGAGGCCGGTTGCCGCGGCACCCATGGCGGCCAGCCGGGCGGGGTCGAGAAGCAGCGACGGCAGCGTGCGTCGCACCCACTCCGACGTGAAGTCGGCGTCGGTCACCAGCACCGCGCCTCCGGCCGCGACGACTGCGGCCGCGTTCAGCGCCTGCTCACCGTTGCCGACCGGCAACGGCACGAACACGGCGGGCAACCCGATCGCCGCGGCCTCGGTGACGGAGTTCGCGCCGGCGCGACCGACGACCGCGTCCGCGGCGGCATAGGCGAGCTCCATCCGGTCGACGTAGGCGACCACGACGTAGGGGGGCCCACCGGCCTGCTTGTCGGCGCGAAGTGGCACCTCGCCCTTCGGTCCCTTGACGTGCAGCACCTGTATGCCAGCGTCAGCGAAGGCAGCAGCGGCGGCACCGACCGACTCGTTGATGCGCCGCGCACCCTGCGAGCCACCCGTGACGAGCAAGGTCGGAGTCTCCTGGTCGAGACCGAAATGGTCCCGCGCCAGCGCTCGCATCTCACCTCGGTCAAGCGTGGAGATCGCTCGGCGGATCGGCAGGCCGACGAAGCGGGCGTGCGGCAGCCGGGTGTCGGGGAAAGACGTCGCGACCTGCCGGGTGCAGACCCGAGCGCCGAAGCGGTTGGCTACTCCGGGGAGGGCGTTGCCCTCATGGACGACGAGCGGCACCTTCTCCTTACGTGCAACGACGTACGCCGGCATCGAGACGTAGCCACCGAACCCGACGACCACGTCCGGCTGAACCCGGCTGAAGACCTCACGGGTGGCGGCGACAGCGGCTCGCAGCCGCCCAGGCACACGGGCCAGCTCGAGGCTCAGCGAGCGGGGCAGCGGGACCGAGGGAATCAGCTCGAGCCGGTAGCCGGCCTCGGGGATGATGCGCACCTCGAGGCCGCGGGCGGTGCCCAGGCAGGTGATGTCGACGTCAGGAACCTTGCGACGCAAGGCGTCCGCCGTCGCGATCAGTGGGGACGTGTGACCAGCCGAGCCGCCGCCGGCGAGCAGGACGCGCACGGCCGCGTCACCGTCCCGCGGCGGATGTCGACGTGCGCGCGTTGCGACGCCGCGCGCGAAGCGCGGCCTGGGCCCCGGGCTCGCCGCGAGCGAACGACATCAGCAGACCGAGCGCGACGAGGGTCGGGACCAGCGCCGAGCCACCGTAGGAGATCAGCGGCAGCGGGATGCCGATGACCGGGAGCAGGCCCAGCACCATCCCGATGTTGATGAGGGCTTGTCCGAGCAGCCACACCACGATGCCGGCAGAGGCGAAGCGGACGAAGCGGTCGTCGGTCCGGGACGCGACCCTGATGCCGGCGTACGCCAGGACCGCGAACAGCGCGAGCACCATCAGCGTCCCGAAGAGCCCGAACTCCTCGCCGATGATGGCGAAGATGTAGTCGGTGTGTGACTCGGGGAGCCCGCCCCACTTCTGGCTGCTCGCCCCGATGCCCTTGCCCCACAGGCCGCCGGTGGCGAGCGCGAAGAAACCGTGGCTGGCCTGCCAGCCGCCGTCACCGTACTCCGCCAGCGGGTCGAGGAAACCGGTCAGCCGGGAGACGCGCTCCTGCTCGGTGGTGGCGATCGCGAACGTCGCGACGCCGATGACCAGGAAGGTGGCGCCGAAGAGCCGCGCCGGGGCACCGACGATCCACAACATCCCCAAGATGATGCCGAGGAGCACCAGCGCCGTGCCGAGGTCGCCCTGGCCGATCACGAGCGCCACCACGAACACCGAGATGGGCACCATCGGAACGATGAGATGTCGCCACTCACGCAGCAGCTTGCCCTTGCGGGCGTAGATGTCTGCAAGCCACAGCACCAAAGCCAGCTTGGCGAGCTCCGACGGCTGGATCTGGATGCCCCCGCCGAAGGAGAGCCAGTTCCGGTTCCCGTTGACGAGCACCCCGAGCCCCGGAACGTAGGTGAGCGCGATCAACACCGACGCGGTCACCAGGGCGGGCCACGACAGCCAGCGGATCATTCGCTGGGGCAGCCGAGAGGTCGCCCATGCGAGCGGGACGCCGATGGCCACCCAGAGGACCTGGCGCAGGAAGATCGCGTACGAGTCGCCGTACGCGCGCAGTGACGAGACACTGGACGCGCTGAGGACCATCAGCAAGCCGAGCGCGAGCAGCAGTGCGGACACGCCCAGCACGATGTGGTAGGAGGTCAGCGGTCGCTCCAGCGTGCGTTTGAGCGCGACCCGCAACGTGTCGTGGTTCGCCAGTGGGAGGGAGCGGTCGGGGGTGGTCGCCACGTCAACCCTTCTCGAGACCCGCGTCAGCAGGTACGGCCGTCAGCGTCCGGCGAGCGACCGCACGGCAGCCGCGAACGCGTCACCGCGCGCCGCGTAGCTCGCGAACATGTCCTGGGACGCGCACGCCGGTGCCAGCAGCACCGTGTCGCCGGGCCGGGCGATCGTGGCTGCGGCGGTGACGACGCGCTCCATCGCTCCAGTGTCGGTGTCAGCCACCTCGATCACCGGGACATCGGGCGCGTGTCGCGCAAGCGCCTCGGCAATGACCGCTCTGTCCGACCCGAGCAGGACCACACCCCTGAGCCGATCGACGGTGGAGGTGACCAGGTCGTCGAACGTGGCACCCTTGGCGAGCCCGCCGGCCACCCATACCACCGGGGAGAACGAGCGCAACGACGCAAGCGCCGCATGCGGGTTGGTCGCCTTGGAGTCGTCGACGTAAGCAACGTCGTGCACGGTCGCCACCTCGGCGATCCGGTGCCGGTCGAGCTCGAAGCTCTGCAGCCCCCTGCGCACGGCTCCGGCCGACACACCGTACGACCGCGCCAACGCGGCGGCGGCCAGTGCGTTGGAGACGTTGTGGGGGGCACCGGTCGGGACATCGGCGACCCGAGCGAGCTCGGCGGCGTTGCGGTCGCGGCCCTCGATGAAGGCACGGTCGGCGAGCACGTCGTCGACGACGCCGAGCATGCTGACGGAGGGCACTCCCAACGTGAAGCCGACAGCGCGGGCTCCTTCGATCACCTCTGCCTCCTCGACCATGCGCCGAGTGACGGGGTCGTCGACGTTGTAGACACACGAGACCTGGCAGCGTTCGTAGATCTTCGCCTTGGCGGCGCTGTAGCTGTCGAGGTCACCGTGCCAGGACAGGTGGTCGGGGGCCAGGTTGAGCACGGCCGCCGAGTGCGCAGACACCGAGTGGATCCAGTGCAGCTGGTGCGACGAGAGCTCGACCGCCACGACGTCCAGTGGCTCGGGACTCATCACCACCTCGCACATCGGGACCCCGACGTTACCGGCAGCCGCCGAGCGCACCCCGTCGGCGCGCAGAATTGCGTCGAGCATCTGAACCGTCGTGGTCTTGCCGTTCGTCCCGGTGACGCACAGCCAGGGGGTGTCGTGCGCGGGGTCACGCAGCCGCC
>JACCVA010000207.1 GCA_013698435.1 Nocardioidaceae bacterium
CGGTGCGCGACATCCAGTCCCACCTGGCCGACATCTACGAGATCGAGGTCTCTGCGGACCTGATCTCCAAGATCACCGACGCGATCCTCGAGGAGGTCCGCGAGTGGCAGGCGCGCCCGCTGGACCCGGTCTGGCCGGTGATCTTCCTCGACGCGATTGTGTGCAAGGTCCGCGACCAGGGCACGGTGAAGAACAAGGCCGCCGACCTGGCCGTCGGTGTCGGTGTCGATGGCAAGAAGGAGGTCCTGGGCATCTGGGTCGAGCACACCGAGGGCGCCAAGTTCTGGCTACGGGTGATGAACGACCTCAAGGCCCGCGGCATCGAGGACGTTCTCATCGTGGTCTGTGACGGCCTGACCGGCCTGCCCGCCGCGATCGAGGCCGTCTGGCCCGACGCGGTCGTGCAGACCTGCATCGTGCACCTGACCCGCGCCAGCCTGCGGTGGGTCAACTACAAGGACCGCAAGCGCGTCGCCGCCCAACTGAAGCTCATCTACGGCGCTCCCACCGAGCAGGCCGCCCGCGAGGCCCTGGACGCCTGGACCGACTCCGAGGTCGGCCGGCAGTACCCGGCGATCAAGCGGCAGTGGGAGGCCGCCTGGGAACACGTCATCCCGTTCTTCGCGTTCCCGCCCGAGGTCCGCAAGGTCATCTACACCACCAACATGATCGAGTCGATCAACTACCAGCTGTGCAAGATCACCAAGACTCGCGGACACTTCTGGTTTGCGCCTGAGTTAGCGATAGAGATCGGGGTCTGGATCAGACAACATCTGGCGGGTTCTCCAACCCATGAAGGAGGATCTGATCATGTCGGAGAAGGAGTCCGAGACGACGGCTCGGAGCAGGCGTTCGAAGCGGTTCTTGACGCCGTCGCAGAAGTACGAGATCTGGTTGCAACTGGTCCGGCAGGAGGTCACGATCGCCGAAGCTGCCTCGAAGGAGCGGGTGGACCGGTCGACGATCATGCGGATCCGGACGGTCGCGAAGCAGGGCGCGCTTGCGGCGCTGGCGGCGTCCAAACCCGGCGTGAAGGGTCAGTCTCGCGACTACGAGCTGGAGCAGGCCAGGGCCGAGGTGGCTCGCCTGTCCGAGGCTTGCAAGGAGCTCGCGGTGAAGCTGACCCTGGTGGAGGGAAAAGGCGGCTGGGGCTGAGTGGTCGAGTCCCGCGGCGTGTCGAGCAGGCCACCAAGACCGGTCTGCTGGAACTGGTCGATGGTGCCGTGGCGGCTGGCTGGACGGTCCGGGACGCCTGCCGGGTGCTGGAGCTCGGCGAGATCCGCACCCACCGATGGATGGCCCGGCGACGGCTCGGCCGGCTGGCTGACCTTCGGCCGGGTGGGTCTCCGATGCATGGTCTGCTGGCCTGGGAGGTCACCGAGATCATGGCCTTGTTCGACGAGTGGGGCGAGACCGACAAGTCGCACCGCAAGCTCGCTCATCGCGGCTCCTACCTGGACAGGGTGTGGGTGTCGCCGTCGACGGTGCGCCGGGTCCTTTCCGTTGCCGACAAGCACTTCCGGCCGCTGCCGCGGCCAGGGAAGTCGGTTCGCAAGCCGTTCCCGGACTGGGCTGACTACATTCCGAACTCGATGTGGATCTACGACACGACCCACTTCACCAGGGCGGGGATGGCGGTGCTGATCATCGAGGACCTGGTCTCCCGCAAGTGGATCACCGAGATCGTCTCGTTCGAGGAGACTTCCACCCAGGTCGAGATCGCCTTCACCGCCGCCCTCGACTCCGAGGGATTGCTCGCGGCCGTCGACGCCCGCCACGACGACGGGACCGTCGACCTGGGTGTCGATGACGAAACCCGGCCGATCCTGCTCGCCGTGTCTGACAACGGACCCCAGATGACGTCCGGCTCGACCCGGGAGTTCATGGCGATGTGCGCGATCGCGCAGCACTTCGGCCGGCCCGGCACCCCGACCGACCAAGCCTGGATCGAGTCGCTGAACGGGCACCTCAAGCTCGAGTATCCGCACCTGCTGGCGATCCGAGACCCGCAGACCCTGCGGGCCGAGCTCGCGGTCGCCCGGGTGCACTACAACACGATCAGGCTGCACGCCGGGATCGGCTACGTCACCCCCGACGACGAACACAACGGCCGCGGCGAGGCCATCCGCAAGGCCCGCGAAGCCGGCCTCGAACAGGCCCGGCTCCAACGCCTTGCCCACCACCGCGCCGGACGAGACAATGAAGACACCCAGGGACCCGACGATGTTGTCTAATTCCCCACGGATCTCTATCGCTAACTCAGAAACACCTCA
>JACCVA010000210.1 GCA_013698435.1 Nocardioidaceae bacterium
CGGTGCGCCGTGACCGTGGGTCGTTGCTTCGGCAGGACCGGGGTCGGTGCCGGCTTGCGGGAACGCCGGACCACACGTCGAACGCCGTCGCCGGACTTCGTCATGGTCGAGCCTTCCGAAGACTCAGGAGCGAACCGGCCGCTACCAGTTGCCGTAACCCTGCTGGGGATAACCACCCGAGGAGGCAGCCTGTTTGCGTGGACCGCGCACCGTCAGCAGACCCATCAGCAGTCCGACGGCGAGTAGCAGGAAGCCGCCGCCGGTGACCATGGTCGCGGTCACACCCTTGTCACCCTGGTTCGACTGCCCGACCGCATCAGCGATGCCGCTGGCGAGGAACAACCCCACCGAGACGACTACGACGCCGATCCCGGCGACCGCGATGCTCGCGAGGTCCAGACCATCGCCTTTGCTCTTGCGGCCGACAAGCCGAGTGATCCACAGGCCGAGCGCGACCAGCGCCACCAGACCGGCCACCAACAAGAAGATCGTGTCGATGGTGTCGCTGGACGTGGCGTCGTCTGTGCTCACCGGCTTGCCGTCGGCGAAGTCCGCGAAGATGCCCCGTCGCGCGGTGAACGCCCAGACCGCGTACACCATCGCCAGCACACCGCCGACCGCGAGCGCGATCACCGCAGCCAATGCAGCACGGTCCGAGCCGGACGAGACCTTCGACCCGGGCGTCGTCATCGGCCAGGCGGCACTCGGAGCGGCGTTACCACCTTGATAGGTGGGCTGCCACGCACCGTACGACGGCGGGGCACTGGCGCCGGGACCGTACTGCCGGGGTCCGCCCGGGCCGGGGTAGCCCTGTCGCTGCTGCTCCTGGTGGCGACGCAGCACGGCGGTCTGGTCCTCGGTCGCCGCGGGGGCGCCGTATGCCCACTGCGGCCGACCGGACCCGCCGTACTGCCCGGGAGCACCCTGCCGCCCTGGTGGTGGAGGGGACGGCGGTGGGTAGCCCTGGCCAGGTCCACCGGAGGGCCGGGGCGCACCTTGGCCGAGGGGGAGACCGCATCGTCCGCACGAGGTGCTTCCGGGCGGGTTCTGCAACCCGCAGCGTGGACATGGCATGGAACGATCCTCAATCTGGACGCGCGCGAACGCTGTCAGCGTACCGAAGGCGGTGCCCCTCGGCCGGTCGCTATCCCGCCCAGGAGCCTGCGCCGTCATGCTGCGTGCGCAGGAACTTCCCGAAGTGCGGGACGGTGAAGCGCACGACGCCGCGTTCCTCGGCAAAGACGAGCCCTTTCTTGATCAGCCCGTCGCGAGCCGGCGAGAGCGAGGACGGCTTGCGGCCGAGCGATGCTGCCACGTCAGCAGTGCTGACCGGGCCGTCGTGGTTGCGCGCCCCGAGCTCGGCGACGGCCCGCATGTAGTCGCGCTCGGCAGGCGTCGCGCGGTCGAAGCGGGCGCCGAAGAAACCGACAGCAAGCTCAGCCTCGGCGAGCGGGGCGGCTTCGGTGACGTCGCCGAGCGTGATCGGACTGCTGGGCGCGGCGTCCCAGGTCACCTTCCCGTACGCCTGGACGAAGTACGGGTAACCGTCGGTGAGTCGGTAGAGCTCGTCAAGGGCGGCGGAGTCGTAGCTCACGGCCTCGGTCGAGGCGGGGATGAGCAGAGCCCGGTCCGCCTGCTCACGTGGCAGCCGGTCGATCACGCGGTAGTGGAACAGCCTCTCGGCGTACGACTTGGACGCCGACAGCGCGCTGGGCAGGTGCGGCAGACCCGCGCCGACGATAACGAGCGGGCTGGCCTGTTGGCTGATCTCGTGACAGGCGGCACAGAGCGCAGACAACTCGTCAGAGGTGATGTCTTGCATCTCGTCGATGAAGATCGCGACCCCGACCGACAGGTCGGTGGCGAGCTGGGCGACGTCGGAGAACAGCTCGACCAGGTCTGTCTCGAGGTCGCCGGAGTCGGCGCGCCCCGTGGCCGCGGCGACGTCGGTCGGCGGGTGCCAGCGGTGGCCCACCCGGTCGGCCATCGCCGTCCGCAGCGCGAACGCCTTGACCACGCCGGCCACGGCTTCCGCGCGCTCCCGGTCACGGTGGCGATGGCAGAGATCGCGGACAGCGACGTGGACCGCCTGGGCGATCGGGAGGCGCAGACTGCGGTCGGGGCGGGCCTCGAGTTTGCCGGTTCCCCAGGCACGCTGCACCGCGAGGCTGCGTAGGGCATTGAGCAGCACGGTCTTTCCCACACCGCGCAGGCCGGACAGCACCAGTGAGCGCTCGGGCCTCCCGCTGGCCACCCGGGCCAACGTGACCGCGAACTGCTCGAGCTCTCGATCGCGCCCGGCGAGCTCCGGCGGTCGCTGACCTGCGCCCGGAGCGTACGGATTGCGGATCGGATCCATGGCTAGCACCCTAGAGGCACGTCTAGCGAAAACCCTAGATTGCGGTATCAAGTGCTAGGCGCGTCGCACCCGACGCGGGATCACACCACCTGCGCCGCTGCCCCCGAGTCCGCGACCATCGGCCGGCGGGCGCGCTCCCAGGCCACCATGCCGCCGGCGAGGTTGACGGCGTCGCGGCCCTGAGCCTGCAGGAACGCGGTCGCCTGCGACGACCGTCCGCCGACCTTGCAGACGACCAGCAGCCTGCTGTCGTCGGGCAGCTCGGACAGCCGCTGCGGCACCTGCATCAACGGAATGTGCAGGGCATCCACGATGTGTCCCGCCCGCCATTCGTCGTCCTCGCGTACGTCGAGCACCACGAGATCGCGAGGCAGCTCGGCGGGCAACTGGGTGACGTCGGTCTCGGGTAGGCGCTGGCTCATGTCACCCAGCCTGACAGGTGCCGGCGATGTAGCCGCTGGCTACTCGCCGCGCCGCCATTCATCGATGGCTGCGCGGCACTTCTCGGTCTGGGTCTCGTCGTCGGGCAGGTGCAGATTCACGACCATGGAGTTCGGGACCGACACCCACTGAGCGAACGTCAAGGTGCCGCCGTTCCTGCGCAGCGCGTGGATGAGAGGCCCCAGGTCGCGCCCAGGTTCTGGGGCGAAGTCCTCGACTGCCATGGTCCGCACCATAGTCCTGGCGGTCGGTCTCGGTCTCGGTCTCTACACTGGATCGTGATGACGACTGGAGGGACTCCTCGGACCGCCACGCGGCACGCGCTGTGGCTGGGTGGTCTGCTCGTCCTCCTGGCCGGTCTTATCGGTATGCATGGGCTCGACAGCCACGGTGCGAACGGGGTCGGGAGTCACGGTGCCATGGGTGGGGACGCGATGGCGTCTGCCGCCCCGATCGAACCCGGCATGGCCTCCCTCACAGTCTCCGGCGTTGCGATGACGCACGGCGCGAGCTACGTCGCCCCGGCAGTCCAGCGAGCCGTCATGTCCGGCCACCGCGTGATGGGCATGGCCACTGGTGTGGCGTCCGGCGTGGGAATGGACATGGGGATGGCGGCCATGTGTCTGGCCATCCTCGCCGCCGCGTGGGCGGCTCTGCTGCGGCGTCTGTCGGCTGCGCGTCTGCAGCCGCTGCTGTGGGCGTTCGCTCGCCCCGCCCGGGCTCGGGCTCACGAGGGCCGCGACCCTGATCCACCGTCCTTGATCAGTCTGTCGATTCAGCGCTGCTGATTCGCAGCGGCCCCGCCCCGGCTACCGGGGAGACCGGTCCGCCGCATTCACGCGCCCTCACTCGACAGACCCCTTTCAGGAGACCCCAATGAAACGACTTCTCAGCGCGACCACGATTGCCGTCGTCGCGGCTCTCACGCTCGCCGGCTGCGGGAGCACGAGCACCAGTTCAAGCGCCGGCACGTTCAATGACGCCGACGTGACGTTCGCCCGGTCGATGATCCCGCACCACCAACAAGCCGTGCAGATGGCACAGATGGCGAAGACGCACGCCTCGACCACCGAGGTGAAGCAGCTGGCCGACACGATCGAGGCCGCCCAGGGCCCCGAGATCGCCACGATGACCGGCTGGCTCAAAGCGTGGGGCAAACCGCTCCCGTCCGGCAGCGACATGAGCGGTCACGACATGGGTTCCATGTCCGGTGACATGCCCGGCATGATGAGCGACGGTGAGATGAAGAAGCTCGACGTCGCTACCGGTGCCGAGTTCGACCAGATGTTCCTCACCATGATGATCAAGCACCACACGGGTGCCATCGAGATGGCCAAGACCGAGCAGTCCGATGGGAAGAATCCGGACGCCGTCG
>JACCVA010000311.1 GCA_013698435.1 Nocardioidaceae bacterium
CCAGCTGGCGCTGGAGTCCAACAGCAACGACAACATCACAGTGGTGGTCGCCGATGTCGTCGAGGAGCCGGCGACGGACGAGGGACCGGTCATCGTCGGTTCGGCCGCCGAACCGCCCCGCGGCGCGCGTAACCGCCTCCGCGGGTGGGGCCAGCGGACCTCGGCGCCCGAGGAGACCGTTGCCGACCCCGACGTCGACCCTGAGGCGCTGCGCTACGCCCCGCGCGAGCCACCCCGCCTGCGCAAGGTGCGCGGGCTCATCGCGCTCGTCGTGATAGCCGTCCTGCTCGGCGTGCTCGGCTCGGCCGGCTACGGGTGGACACAGAAGCAGTACTACGTCGCGGCGTACGACGGGAAGGTGGCGATCTTTCGAGGCGTCCAGGCCGACGTTCCCGGTCTCACGCTGCACAGCGTCTACAAGACGCTCGACCTGCCCCTCGACGAGCTCCCCACCTTCCGGCGCAGTGAGGTGCTCGACGGTCTCGCCGCCGACGACCTCGACGACGCGCGCACCATCGTCGGGGCGCTCGAGAAGATGGCCCGCACGTGTGCCACCGAGGCCAACGACTCGTCCCGCCCGACGTCGAGCGCCGCCGCTACGCCAACGTCCCCACGATCGCAGTCGCCAAGTGGTGGCGGTCAGACCGGCACGGTGAGCTCGACTCGCGGCAGCGCCTCTAAGACCACCGGCTCACCTCGCTCCCCGACCGCGCCCTCGACTACGACGCGGCCAGCAACCGACACCGAGGCGAGCGGCCCCACCCGGTCAGCGACCTCCGATACGCCCAGCTCCACTGCGGGTGACACCACCTCCGGCGGTGGTCCCTCGGCGGCAGAGTGCGCCGGCGCCTCGCCCAGACAGGGCACCTCGTCATGAGCTCCTTGTCCGCCCCGAGCCGCCTGGTGAGCGCCTTCGTGCCACGCAAGCGCCGCGGCGCCGAGCTCTTCTTGCTCGTGCTGGCGCTCATCATCGGTGTCGGCGCCTACGCGCTGGTCGGGCTCGGCCGCGACGGCGTCATCCCGACCGACATCTTCGAGTACGGTGGCGGGCTCGTCGTCCTCGCGATCGTCTGCCATGTCGTGGTCCGCCTGGTGGCGCCGTACGCCGACCCGGTGATCCTGCCGGCAGTGGTGGCCCTGAACGGTCTCGGACTCGCCATGATCCGGCGCCTCGACCTCGCCAGCAACACGTCCTTCGCCAGCCAGCAGCTCGTCTGGGGAGCCCTGTCGATAGCAGTGTTCGTGGCGACGCTGCTCGTGGTCCGTGACCACCGCAGACTGCAGGCCTACACCTACACGATGGGCTTCGTCGGCGTGGTGCTGCTCATGCTGCCGCTGGTGCCCGGCCTCGGCGTGAACATCAACGGGGCACGTATCTGGATCCGGCTGGGCGGTTTGTCCTTCCAACCGGGTGAGATCGCCAAGCTCTGCCTGGCAATCTTCTTCGCCGGCTACCTGGTGCTGAAGCGCGACGCCCTGGCGTTGGCGGGCAAGCGGTTTCTCGGCATCGACCTTCCTCGCGGCCGCGACCTGGGTCCGATCCTGGCGATGTGGCTGATCAGCCTCGGCGTGCTGGTGTTCCAACGCGACCTCGGGTCCTCCTTGTTGTTCTTCGGGTTGTTCGTGGTGCTGCTCTACGTCGCCACCGAGCGCCCGAGCTGGCTGTTCGTCGGCGGCGCACTGTTCGCCGGCGGCGCCTACTTCGGCTACCTGGCGTTCGGTCACGTGCAGGCCAGGGTTGACGGCTGGCTGCATCCCTTCGAGAACCGCGACAGCTTCGGTCAGATCATCGACGGGCAGTACAGCCTCGCGTTCGGTGGGATCTTGGGGCGTGGCCTCGGGGAAGGCAGCCCCTATCTGACCCCGTTCGCCTACTCCGACTTCATCGGCACCTCGCTCGGTGAAGAGCTTGGCCTGACCGGGCTGATGGCGATCATCGTGGTTTACGGGCTGATCGTCGAGCGCGGGCTGCGCACATCGCTGGTGTGCCGCGACTCGTTCGGCAAGCTGCTCGCCGTGGGCCTGTCGGTCGCCTTTGCGCTTCAGGTGTTCGTGGTGCTCGGCGGCGTCACGAAGCTCATCCCGCTCACCGGGCTGACCACGCCGTTCCTGTCATACGGCGGGTCATCGCTGATTGCGAACTGGATCATGGTGGCGCTGCTGCTGCGCGTCAGCGACCACGCCCGCCGACCGCCGCCCGACCTCACCCCGACGGCATCCGACGACGAGACCGCGGTGGTGAAGATGCGATGAACAAGCCCATCCGCACGCTGGCGGTCGGTTGCTTCGCGCTGTTCGCGATGCTGCTCATCAACCTGAACTACATCCAGGTCTTCCAAGCAGGAGACCTCAACGACGACGGCGCCAACAAACGCGTCCGAGATTCCGAGTGCTCGCGGGAGCGGGGCGCGATCCTCGCCGGTGGCGAGCCGGTGGCGAGAAGCGTCGCCTCGGGCGACAGCCTCAAGTTTGTGCGGAGGTACTCCCAGCCGGAGCTCTACACTCCCATCACCGGTTACTTCTCCTGCATCTACGGCACCAGCGGCGTCGAGAGCTCTGAGAACGCAGTCCTTTCGGGCAGCGACGAGCGGCTCTTCGTCAACCGCGTCATCGACATGGTCGGCAACAAGCAGCCCAAGGGTGGCAGCGTGCTGCTGACCATCGACGCCAATGCGCAGCAGGCGGCACTCGACGGTCTGAACAGCCTGCCGGGCGACACCCGTGGCGCCGTCGTGGCGCTGAATCCCAGCACGGGCGCGATCTTGGCAATGGTGTCGAAGCCGACTTACGACCCGAACTTCCTCTCGACCCATGACACCTCCGTGGCCGAGAGGAACTGGGAACGGCTGACCACCGACGACCCGATGAAGAAGATGACCAACCGGGCGACCCAAGAGATCTATCCGCCCGGCTCCACCTTCAAGCTCGTGGTCGCGGCCGCGGCGCTGTCCAACGGCTACAACCCCGACTCGACCGTCAAGGGCGGCACGACTCTCGACCTTCCCCAGTCGAGCGACACCCTGACCAACGAGGGTGGCAGCGACTGCGGCGGCAACGAGATCACGCTGACCCAGGCGCTGGCCGTGTCGTGCAACGTGTCGTTCGGCGACCTCGGCCTCAAGCTCGGCGCCCAGACCTTGCTGGACCAGGCGGAGAAGTTCGGGTTCAACGAGGACTACTTCGACCAGCTGTCGTCAGCCGAGAGCACCTTCCCCAGCGAGATGGACGAGCCGCAGACCGCACTGTCGTCGATCGGCCAGTTCGAGGTGGCGGCGAGCCCACTGCAGATGGCGATGGTGACCGCCGGGATCGCGCACGACGGAGCGGTGATGCGTCCCTACGTCGTGCAGGAGGTCCGCTCCCCCGGCCTGGATGTGCTCGACGAGGCCGACCCGGAGGTGCTTCACCAGGCGATCTCCGGCTCCGTCGCCGACGACCTCACCCAGATGATGGTCGAAGTCGTCGAGACCGGTACCGCCGACGAGGTGCAGATGCCGGGCATCTCTGTCGCCGGCAAGACCGGGACCGCCAACACCACCGAGGAGAAGTCGCCGTACGCCTGGATGGTGAGCTTCGCCCCCGCCGACAACCCGCAGGTAGCGGTGGCCGTGTTCATCGAGCAGACCGACATCGCCCGGCCCGACATCAGCGGCGGAGGTCTCGCCGGTCCGATCGCCAAGAGCGTCATGCAAGCGGTGATCAACCGATGACCGCGCTCGCCGGCGGCCGCCTTATCCTCACCGAGGCGCCTCTGCCCGACAAGGACACCGGGAAGGGCAGGCGCTGAGCATGGATGCCGACAAGCAGACGACCATCGGCGGCGGTCGCTACGAGATGACTGGTCTTCTCGGCCGCGGCGGGATGGCTGAGGTCCGCAAGGCACAGGATCTGCGCCTTGGGCGTACGGTGGCGATCAAGCGACTCCGCGCCGATCTGGCCGGCGACCCGACGTTCCAGGCCCGGTTCCGCCGTGAGGCACAGTCCGCGGCGTCGCTGAACCACCCGACCATCGTCGCGGTCTACGACACCGGCGTAGAGGTGGCCGACGACGGCAGCGGCGACCCTGCGCCCTACATCGTGATGGAGTACGTCGAGGGCCGCACGCTGCGCGACATCCTGCGCGAGGGCCGCAAGATCTTGCCGGTGCGTGCCCTCGAGATCAGCGCGTCGGTGCTCAACGCACTCGACTACAGCCACCGCGCCGGCATCATCCACCGCGACATCAAACCCGCCAACGTCATGCTGACCCCGTCCGGTGACGTCAAGGTGATGGACTTCGGTATCGCGCGTGCGATCTCCGACGCGTCCTTCACGATGACGCAGACCGCCGCCGTTATCGGCACGGCTCAGTACCTGTCACCGGAGCAGGCCCGCGGTGAGCAGGTGGATGCTCGCAGTGACCTGTACTCGGCCGGCTGCCTGCTGTACGAGCTGCTGACCGGCCGTCCGCCGTTCATCGGCGACTCCCCGGTCTCGGTCGCCTACCAGCACGTGCGCGAGGAGGCGCCCGCACCGTCGACGCTCGACCCCGAGATCCCTGCCGCTGTCGACGCGATCACGATGAAGGCGTTGTCCAAGTCCGTGGACGAGCGCTACCAAAGTGCCACTGAGATGCGCTCCGACATCGAGCGGGCGCTGGAGGGCCGAACGGTGCTGGCGCCTCCCGTGGCCGACACCGGCGAGGAGACGCAGCACTTCATGGGTGCGGCACCGGTGAATGGGACACCGACGGCCGTTACCCGGCTGGTCGACGAAGAGGACGAACCCTCGCGGCGGCGTACGGGTCTGTGGGCAACCCTCTTACTGCTCCTGATCGCCCTTGTCGTCGCGACATTCATCCTCGTCCCGAAGTGGCTCAGTGAGGACGAAGCGCCCCCTACCGCCAACGTGCCGAGCCTGCTGAACAAGACCGTCAACGAGGCCCGGCGGGCACTCGAGGACGCCGGGCTCGAGCTGGGGCGGACGACCCCCGAACGATCGGACTCGGTCAAGAAGGGGTTGATCCTGCGTCAGGATCCCGAGCCGAACGCCGACGAGCCCCGGGGGACGGCCGTCGACGTCTTTGTCTCGGCCGGCGCCGGCTCGGCGGTGATCCCGGACCTGAGCGACGCCACCTTGACCGAGGCCAGGGCAACGCTGAAGGACCTGGGATTCAAGGTGCGCGCCGTCGAGGACTCCGAGAGCAGCGAGCGCCGTCACCAGGTGACGAGGACCGACCCTCGCCCAGGAGAGTCCCTCCTCGTCGGCGAGACAGTCGACGTCTACTACTCCACCGGATTCGTACAGGTCCCCAACGTGGTGGGGGACAGCGAGGGCAAGGCGACCCAGACGCTGAAGCGCGACGGCTTCGCCGTCATCTCCTCCGACATCCAGTCCGATGCACCTGACGGCACCGTGACGCTGCAGGACCCACCCGGTGGAGCTTCTGAGCCCTATGGCACCACTGTCGTCATCTCGGTGTCCCTTGGCCCCACCTCCACTAGCCCGACGCCGACAGCACCCACCACCACCGCACCCACCACCACAACGGCACCCGTCACGGCACCCATCACGGCACCGACATTGACCACTGTGTCGCCTTAGCGGCGAGCCAGTCGCTCAGCCGGCCGGCTGAGCGAAGGTGAGCTGCACCGGTGCCGTGAACGCGGGCACCACCAGGTTGACGTCCTGGCGGATCTCGAAGCCGAGGTTGTAGGGCGGGGCGGTATAGGACCGGTAGTTCGCGACCTCGGGCGAGTTGGTCAACGCGGCGTACATGTCCTCGACGTTGCCAAGAGCGACGATCCTGTAGGGCGGGGCATAGGGGACCCCTTGCAGCACGACCGTGTTGCCCACGCACTTGACTCCGGTGGTCGAGATGATCCGCTGCCCCTGCAACGACACAGCCTCGGCGCCGCCTGCCCAGAAGGCGTTGAGGACGGCCTGGATGTCTTGCTGGTGCACGACGAAGACATTGGGGTTGACGCCCTCGGGCACCTCCTGGTCGTCGGGTGCATCGTCGAGCGAGACGACGATGCCCGGACCCTGCATGGCCTCGAGGCCCGCCGGCGTACTGAGCGCGTCGACCTGTTCCTGCACGGCCTCGACTTTGTCTCCCCCCACCTCCGCGGTGAGCCCGTCGATGCGTTGCTGGAGGCTCTCGGTCTCTTGGCGCAGCTCGGCAACCTCCTGACGCTGCGCGCCCACGAGCTCGATCAGGTCACTGTGCCGCCCGCCGCGCAGGTCGGTCCCGCGGGCGTTGACCATGCTGGTGGTCGCGAGGAGCCCGGCGCAGGCGCAGGCCACCGGCACGCTGATGCGCCACACCAGTGACCACTGCCGCGGCGAACGCGCCAGCGCGCGCCGCCAACGCGGCGATGCATCCACAGGGTCGTCCACGGCTGTGCTCCCACGGCGTACGGTCAGGTGGAGCCAGCCTAACCGGCCCAGCCGACCGGCACGCGCGAGCGGCCGGGCGCCCGCCAGCGGCCACAAGTTACGCTAGGTGACGCAGAATCGATCTCCATCCGACGGGAGCTGTCGTGCCAGAGTCACGTCCACGCAAGAAGCCCGAGTA
>JACCVA010000314.1 GCA_013698435.1 Nocardioidaceae bacterium
CGGCGAAGTCGGGCAACCCGTCGGCACCGGTGAGGTTGCCGTCATACCGGGTGAAGGCGTCACTGCCTCGCGCCGTCACCATCTCGACCGCACTGTCGACGGTGTCGTCATGGAGGGGCTGGCCGGAGACGGCGACTCCAGCGCGCCACTCCTGTTCGCTGGCCGGCATCGCGACCGTGATGATGCCGGTGGCGTAGGACGCGGAGCCTCTGATGAGTGGGGACTCGGCCGACTCCCACTCGGTCGCGGCCAGCTCACCGTTGCCGCAGAGGTCACGCAAGGTCGGCAGCAGGAATCGGCTGGGCAGCCGAGTGGTGCTGCGTCGCAGGTCGCCGCGCGGGAACGACGCGACCACGCGCGGCGCTGCGCCGAACGCCGCCAGGAGGTGCCGGTGCTTGGCGTCGAGCTTGTCGCGGTAGGACGCGAGCTCGCCGTCGCTGCTGTCGCGCACCCGCTCGAGCAGCAGCGCGTCCTCGTGCAGCCGGCCGGGGTAGGTGTCTTCGGAGAGGCCGACGGCATATACCACGTCGACGTCGAGGCCGACCGCTGCCGACAGAGGCGCCACGAGCACGCCATCGCCGAACCGTCCGACGCGGGGGAGTGCGGACTCGAGCTCGAGGGACAGGACCTCGATGAGGCGCGGCAGGTCGGCGGCCGTCTCGAACGCGTCGAGCCCGGCGAGCCCGCGCAGCGCCGACTGGACGGTCACAGCGGCGTACTGCTCCTCCGGGGGAAGCTGTGCCAGCTGTCGGTCGTCGCCGTAGAGGTCGGTGAACAAGCCGACAGCCCAGGTGCTCAACGCCGACCAGGTGGACAGAGCTTGCCCTTGCTGCAGCCGGTCGCGCAGGGCGGTGGCGAATGCGCGCAGACCGGTCGCGGCGGCCAGGTCGCGATCGTAGGCGTCGAGGCGCGACTGCCACGGCTCGTCACGCTGCTTCTCGGCGTCGATCGCGGTCTGAACGTCGGCGGCGTACGTGGCGAGCCGGCTGTCCCAGTCGTCACCGCATACGACGGCGGCGCTGCGGGACAGCCGCTCCCAGCGGGAGGCGGGCACGCGGCCGCCGTCGAAGGTGCGGGTCGGGGTCTCCGACACGGCGGTGAAGAAGTCGGCGCGCGGGACGTCGTCGGCGGCGAGGGCAAGGACGGCGAGGAAGCCGCGCCCGATCGCCCGCTCGTTGACCGGCCTGGTGCCGGAGCCGTTGATGGTGATGCCGGCTGCGCCGAGGTGCTCGTGGAGGAGGCGCGCGTAGGGGTGGGTGGCGCCAAACAGGACGGCTACCCGGTGGGCGGGTGTGCTGGCGAGAGTGACGACGACGTCGCGTACGACGCAGCGGACCTCGTCGTCTGAGTCGGAGGCGTGCATGACCTCGTGGGCGACGCCGGGCTTCGGTTTGGGGGCATCGTCGGTGACGCCCATGCGGGTCAGTGACTGGCGGACGACACGGTCTGCTCGCTCGACACCGGTGAGGCCGAGGACGACGGTGAGCTCGGCCTTGTCGGCGAGGACCCGTCCCAGGCGTGCCTCGGCCAGGGTGAGGGCCTGAGGCAGGTACAAGATCAGGTGGCCGAGCTCAGCGCAGGCATCGCCGTCGGTCTCGAGACGGTCGCTGGCCGCGTCAAGCAGGGTGGTGGCGTCGTACCAGTCGGTCTGGAGCCTTGCTGTGACCGACCTGTGCAGCCGGACGAGATCGCGGGACAGCGCGGAGACGGTCGCGACGCGTTCGAGGCTGGCGTGGGTGAGGTCGCGCAGCTCCCGGTGGGCGTTGACGAGTGCGCGGACCGTGGCAGGGTGGTCCTTGACGGGGTCGAAGACGCTGTGCTCGTGGTCGAGGACACTGCGCCAGGCCGAGGCCACGATCGCATTGGCGGCCGGCTTGCGCGGAGCAAGGGCGTGGGCTGCCAGCTGCTCGGCCAGACGGGGGAGAGTTGCTAGGTAGACGCCGGCGACCCCGGGATGTGCGTCGGTCAGGCCCTGCGCAAGGTGCCGTCTCGCGATGATGCCGGCGATGTTGTTGGGCAGGAGGATGGTGACCGGCACCATGGCGTCGTCTGACTTCATCTCGGCCACGACGGCCCTGAGCGTGTCGAGCGCGTGCCGGCCGTAGCCGGTTGCGTGGACTTGGACTGGCACGGGCGACCTCCAAGTCGATTGGCACCGTTTGTCACGCTAGCCGGAACCGCCGACATCGGCGAGGCCCGGCAGCCTCGGGCACTGAACTGCTGATGGCGAGAACCTGTCATTGCGGGGGCGGAGAAGACGCGTACAACCGCCGCTGCGAGGCGCCATCAGAA
>JACCVA010000363.1 GCA_013698435.1 Nocardioidaceae bacterium
ATGACTCCGCTCAGCGGGAAGCTGACCGGCTTCTTCTTGGAGTACGACTCGTCGAAGACCGTCCCGTCGGGGTAGACCTGACCGAGGTAGTTGACCGTCAACGTGTCGACGGCGGTGATGGCGCGGCCGTTGCCCTCTTCGGTCACGTAGCTGCCGAGCAGTCCCACGTCGGGAGGTGTGCTGTCCGACGCAACGAACTTCGCGGGCTTGTCGCCCTTCATCTCGATCGTGGGAAGGTCGGCCTCGAGGATAGGCTTGGGGTTGGTCACCTTATCGACGTCGACGACGAAGACCAGGTTGTCGCCCTTGCTGATCGAGGACCCGTTGCCCACCGGGTCGTAGCCGTCCGCCGAGGTGATGGCCAGCACCGCCCGGTCCCCTGCGTGCGCGCCCTGCAGCGCGGTCGCGAAGCCTTTGATCACCTGGTCGAGCTGAAATGTCGCGGGCTCGCCGGCGGGCCAGGTGCTGTCGAACGTCGTGCCGTCGCTGGCGTTGACGCCGGTGTAGTTGACGGTGACGGTCGACTGGCGGGTGACCTGGTCGCCTGCGCCGGAGCCCTTCTCGACGATCTTTCCCTCGGTGGACTCGAATGCCAGCGGCGCCTTGAAGTCGATGCGAGGCTCGGAGCCGACGGCTCCGCTGACGGAGATGTCGTCGACGGTTCCCTTGCGCGCCGGGGCGCTGGAGCCGTCGTCACCGCTGTCACCCCCGCAGCCGGCTGCGGTCAGCAGGAACAGGGGCACGACCAGGCCGGCGACGACACGACGCACGCAAACACCTCACGACAGACACCAAGACAACGACAACAACTGCGACAACGACTGCCTAGCGTAACCTCACATCGACTCGATCAAGCGCTCGACCCGTTCGTCGTGGGAGCGGAACGGGTCTTTGCACAAGACGGTCCGCTGGGCCTGGTCGTTGAGCTTCAGGTGCACCCAGTCGACGGTGAAGTCGCGCCGTCGCTCTTGTGCCTTGCGGATGAACTCGCCGCGCAGCCGGGCCCGGGTCGTCTGCGGTGGCACCGATTTCGCCTCGAACACCGCCAGGTCGGTGGTCACCCGAGCAACGGCGCCGCGGCGCTGCAGCAGGTAGTAGAGACCCCGGTTGCGGTGAATGTCGTGGTAGGCGAGGTCGAGCTGCGCCACCCGGGCCGACGAGAGGCCGAGGCCGTGCTGCGAGCGGTAGCGCTCGATCAGCCGGTACTTGATCACCCAGTCGAGCTCGCGCTCGACGAGGCTGAGGTCGTCGGACTCGACCGCTTTGAGGCCGCGCTCCCACAGGTCGAGGGCCGCGTCGACGGTGGGCGTGTGCATCTCGCGCCGGTCCACGAAGTCGCGTGCCTTGGACAGGTACTCGTTCTGGATGTCAAGGGCGGACGCCTCGCGACCGTTGGCGAGGCGCACCTTCTTCTGCCCGGTCATGTCGTGCGAGATCTCCCGGATCGCGCGGATCGGGTTCTCCATCGTCATGTCACGCATCACCACCCCCGCCTCGATCATGCGGAGCACCAGGTCGGTCGAGGCGACCTTCAACATCGTCGTGGTCTCGCTCATGTTCGAGTCGCCCACGATCACGTGCAGGCGGCGGAAGCGTTCTGCGTCCGCGTGCGGCTCGTCTCGGGTGTTGATGATGGGCCGGGACCGGGTGGTGGCGCTCGAGACCCCCTCCCAGATGTGCTCCGCGCGCTGGCTGACGGCGTACACCGCCCCTCGGGGCGTCTGCAGCACCTTGCCGGCGCCGCACACGATCTGGCGACTCACCAGGAAGGGGATCAAGACGTCGGCGAGCCTGGCGAACTCGCCGTGGCGCCCGACCAGGTAGTTCTCGTGGCAGCCGTAGGAGTTTCCTGCCGAGTCGGTGTTGTTCTTGAACAGATAGACGTCGCCGGCGATGCCCTCGTCTCGCAGTCGGCGTTCGGCGTCCACCAACAACCCTTCGAGGACCCGTTCGCCGGCCTTGTCGTGAGTGACGAGGTCGACGACGGAGTCACACTCAGGAGTGGCGTACTCCGGGTGGCTGCCGACATCGAGGTAGAGGCGGGCGCCGTTGCGGAGGAAGACGTTGCTGGAGCGGCCCCAGGAAACCACGCGCCGGAACAGGTAGCGGGCCACCTCGTCCGGCGACAGCCGGCGCGCACCCTTGAACGTGCAGGTGACGCCGTACTCGTTCTCGATACCGAAGATCCGTCGGTCCACCCGGTCAGCCTATGTCAACGCGGACCGGCCGCCTTCCGCCGCGTAGCAGCCCTTTACAGGAGACCAGCGTGGTCCAGTCCGAGATAGACCAGCTCGTTGCCGGTCATCCGACCTGCCCGAAGCTCGGCCCGCACCTCGGCGACGTCAAGCACGACCGGTTCACAGTCCTCGTACTCCTCCAGGCGTTGTGTGCCCAACGGCCGGGCGTTGCGGGCGATCACGACGTGGCGCCGGCTGAGCGACGACGCGCTCATCGCGGTTGCCACGAGGGTCACGTCATCGCTGACGTAGCCGGTCTCCTCGGTGAGCTCACGAGAACCGGCAACTTGTGCCGTCTCGCCCGGCTCGACGAAGCCGCCGGGGATGTTCAGCACGACCCGATCCGGACCTGGGCGGAACTGCCGCACGCAGACGACCCTGCCCTCCGGCGTCAACGCCAGCACCCCGACCGACTCCCCGCTCCCGAACATGTCCCACAAGACGGTGCGGCCGTCGGGCAGCCGGTAGTGGCGCTGGCTGACCATGATCCAGCCGTCATGGATGACGACGTCGTCGCCCACGGGCTGCCAGCGTCGCTCGGCGTACGCCTCAGCCATTCGTAGGTGGCTGGTCGGGCAGGTCGCCCATCTCGTCGCTGGGGTCCTTGCCGGACTCTGTCACGGGTTCGGGCTCTCCGCCGGTCTCCGTGGCGGTGCCCGGCTGGTCGGAGACGCGCGAGGTGCCGGTCGGTCCTGGCGTGTCGACGCGGCGTCCTCCACTGGTGGACGTCACCGGCTGCACCGGTTCGACCGGCTCCTGCGGTGCCTCCTCGGCGGCGGTGCCCTTCGTGGGCGTCGCCGCGCCGAAAAGCGCTTCGAGACGCGACGCCGGGATGCGCCGGAACTTGCGCGGTTGGCTGCGTGTGCGGTCCAGTGCGGCGGCCTCGAGGGCGTCTCGGCTGATCTGCCGCGGCTCGGGCCCGTCGTGGCCGAGCGCCTCGACCGCCAGCCTCAAGGCGTCGTCGAGCGAGAGGCCGGCAGAGTAGTGCTCCTCGAGGTACTCGGTGATCTGCTCGGCGGACCCTCCCATCGCGGCGTACTGATGCTCGTCGGCGACGGATCCTTGGTAGGTGAGCCGGTAGATCTGGTCGTCCTCGGGGCGCTCCCCCACCTCGGCGACGAAGAGCTCGACCTCATAGGGCTTCTCGCCGCTGGACGAGAAGATCGTGCCGAGCGTCTGCGCGTACGCGTTGGCGAGGGCGCGCCCGGTGACGTCGAGCCGGTCGTAGGCGTAACCGCGCATGTCCGCAAGGCGCACACCGGCGATCCGGAGGTTCTCGAACTCGTTGTAGCGCCCGACCGCGGCGAAGGCAAGACGGTCGTAGAGCTCGGAGACCTTGTGCAGCGCCTGCGACTGGTTCTCGGCCACGAACAGCAGCCCGTCGACATACTGCACGGCGACGAGCGACCTTCCCTTGGAGATCCCCTTGCGGGCGAAGTCCGCCCGATCCCTCATCAGCTGCTCGGGTGAGACGTAGAACGGCATCGACATCAGAAAGGCCTCATCTGTCAGGTCAGCGAAGCGGCAGGGCCGTCGGGCCGCTCCATGCGGGCGGTGACGATCTCGTCGGCGATGGTGGCGACCTCGGAGTCGGGCATCCGCATGTACCCGTCGGCGGTCACCACCGCCACCACGGGGAAGATCCTGCGGGTGAGGTCGGGGCCCCCGGTCGCCGAGTCGTCGTCAGCCGCGTCGTAGAGCGCCTGGACGGCAGCGGTCGCACACTCGCGCGCGCTCAGACCTTCGCGGTAGAGCTTCTTCAGCGAGCCGCGGGCAAACAGCGACCCCGAGCCGACGGAGTAGAAGGACTGCTCCTCGTAGCGTCCGCCGGTGACGTCGTAGGAGAAGATCCGGCCGATCCCGGCGCTCGTGTCGTAGCCGGCGAACAGCGGCACCACCGCCAGCCCCTGCATGGCCATCGCGAGGTTGCCGCGGATCAGCGCGGCCAGCCGGTTGGCCTTGCCGTCGAGGGACAGCGTGATCCCTTCGATCTTCTCGTAGTGCTCGAGCTCCACCTGGAACAGCCGCGTCGCCTCCACGGCCAGACCGGCCGCGCCAGCAATGCCCACGCAGCTGAACTCGTCAGCGGGGAAGACCTTCTCGATGTCTCGCTGGGCGATGATGTTGCCCATCGTGGCCCGACGGTCGCCGGCCATCACCACGCCCTCCGCGAACGTCGCCGCCACGATGGTCGTGCCGTGCGGTACGTCGACTGCTCCGGCAGCCGGCGTACCCCGCCCGGGCAGAAGGTCAGGTGCTTGGCTCGCCAGGAAGTCCACGAACGACGCGTTGCCCGGGGTCAGGTACGCCGCGGGAAGCCGGGCGTCGGCACTGGTGCTCACTGGCCGCCTTTCTGGACGAACCCGCGGACGAACTCCTCGGCGTTCGACTCGAGCACCTCGTCGATGTCGTCGAGGATGGCGTCGACGTCGTCGTCGAGCTTCTCCTTGCGCTCGGCGACAGCGTCGACCTCGGTCGCCTCGACCTGGTGCTCCTCTTGTGAGGACTTGCCCTTGGACTTGTGCTGCTGGCCGCCTTCGCGTGCCATCGTGCACCTCCCAGCTCATCTCGACGCGTCTTGGTTCCGGGACCTCTTCGCCTGTGCCACTGACACTACCGGGCAGCGAGTTGTCAGGAAGTGATGGCTGCGAACAGCTCTTCGGCCGTCTCACAACGATCGAGCAACGCGCCGACATGCTGGCGGGTTCCCCGGGTCGGCTCCATCGTCGGGATGCGTTGCAGCGAGTCCTTGCCGGGCAGGTCGAAGATGACCGAGTCCCAGGAGGCGGCCGCGATGCGGTCGGAGTACTGCGCCAGGCACCGGCCGCGGAAGTAGGCGCGGGTGTCCTCCGGCGGCTCGCTCACAGCAGCCTGGACGACGGCGTCAGACAGCAGCCGCTCCATCGAGCCGCGCTGCACCAGCTTGTTGTAGAGCCCCTTGTCGGTACGCAGGTCGGCGTACTGCAGGTCCACGAGGTGCAGCTTCGGGTCGTCCCAGTCGAGGCTGTCTCTCTCACGGTAGGACTCGAGCAGCGACAGCTTGGCGACCCAGTCGAGCTCGCGCCGCAGCGACATCGGGTCGTTGCGAAGGCGCGTGAGGACCGACTCCCAGCGTTCGAGCACCTCGACGGTGTCGGGGTCGGCATCGTCGCCGTAACGCTCGGCGGTGTGGTGCCGAGCGAGCTCGAGGTAGATCTCCTGGAGGTCGAGCGCGGTCATCGACCGGCCGTCCTTCAGCGTGATGAGGTGAGTCAACGTCGGGTCGTGGGACACGGCGTGCAGCGCCGACACGGGTCCGTCGATGGCGAGGTCGGCGCTGATCACCCGCTCCTCGATCATCGCCAGCACGAGGGCGGTGGTGCCGACTTTGAGCAGCGTAGAGATCTCGGCGAGGTTCGCGTCGCCGATGATGACGTGCAGCCGCCGGTACTTCTCCGGGTCGGCGTGCGGCTCGTCGCGGGTGTTGA
>JACCVA010000326.1 GCA_013698435.1 Nocardioidaceae bacterium
GAGCTGTCGCCCACCGCGCTCGCCGTCCTGACGGCGGTCTCGGTGGTCACCATGCTCGGCGGCGCCCTGTTCGCGCTCGCGGCCGACGACCTCAAGCGTGTGCTGGCGTGGTCGACGGTGAGCCAGCTTGCGCTGATGTTCGCCGCATTGTCTCTCGGTGGGTATGGCGCGGGTGTACTGCACCTGTTGTCGCACGGGGCGTTCAAGGCGCTGCTGTTCCTCGCTGCCGGGTCGGTGATCCACGCCGTTGGCACGCAACGGCTCGACGAGATGGGTGGCCTGCGGACGTCGATGCCGTGGACGTTCGCAACGACCTCGGTCGGGCTGGCCGCCCTTGCCGGCGTACCGCCCTTGGTGGGTTTCTTCTCCAAGGACGCGGTGCTGGGCGTGGCCGCCGACGAGGCTGTGCACGGTGACGCCGTCCGCGGCTGGCTGGTGCTGGTAGTCGGCATGGTGACGACGGGGCTCACGGCGGCGTACTGTGTGCGCGCCTGGCTGATGGTCTTCTTCGGCCCCCGGCGCAGCCGCTCGGTAGCCCCTGTCAGCGAGTCGCCCGTCGTCATGGTGGCGCCGCTTTCGGTGCTGGCCGTCGCTAGCGTGGTCGGCGGCGCTGCGGTGGTCCGGCCGCAGTTCCTCGGCGTGGACGCTGACCCGGTGCACCTTTGGGTGATGGTCACGAGCGTGCTCGTCATCGCCGCTGGGGGCGCCTTCGTCGCCGCTGAGTGGTCGCGACTGGCGCGGTCCGATCCTGCTGCCGCCCTCGGACCGGCTCGGCCCTGGCTGGCGCGGGAGCTGCGGTACGACGCGCTGGTCGGTGCGGCAGTCGTCCGTCCGACCTGGTGGGCGAGCCGGGCGACCGCGGCAGGTGAGTCCGACGTGATCGACGCCTACGTGCGCGGTGCCGGCACGGGTACCCACTGGGGAGCCCGGATGCTGCGCTGGCTCCACGACGGCGACGTGCAGCACTACGTCACGGCCATCGTCCTCGGCGCCGTCACCGTGGCCGTGATCGTCGGAGTGGTGCAGTGATCGGCGGCCTCGAGCTGTTGGTGGGGGTGCCGTTGTTGGGCGCGGGGGCCGTGCTCGCACTCGCCCGTCGCGATGCGGTCGCCACCTGGGTAGGTCTGGTTGTCGCGACAGTGACCGCGCTGGGGTCTGTGTGGCCGTGGGTCGCCGCCCTGCGCGACGAGACGGCGTACGCCGTGGAGACCGATGTCGGCTGGATCGAGCCACTCGGCATCCGCTGGCACCTCGGCGTCGATGCTTTGTCGGCGCCGCTGGTCGTCATGACGGCACTGCTCAGCTGGTGCTGCCTGGTCGCGCTCCTACGCCGGGCACCACAATGCGGCTTCCGCCCTGGGCTGGTCGCGCTGGTCCTCGTGATCGAGGCGGGCAGCATCGGCACGTTCGCCGCCCTCGACCTCATCGTGTTCTTCGTCTTCTTCGAGCTCGTGCTGATCCCGATGTGGTTCGTGATCGCCGACTGGGGTGATGCCGACGACCCGGCCGGTCGCCGGCAGGCAGCAACGCGCTTCCTCGTCGTGACGGTCATCGGCTCCGCGGTGATGCTCGTGGCGTTCCTGCTGCTGCATGCCGAGACGGGGACGTTCGACCTCGAGCAGCTTCAGGCGCGTGCCGGCGACATCGACCACACCTCGGCAGTAGTCGTTGCGGCACTGCTCGTCGTGGGTTTCGGCGCCAAGATGCCGATGTGGCCGCTGCACTTCTGGCTGCCCGACGCACACAGCAAGGCGCCGACGGTGGGTTCGGTGCTGCTGGCGGGGGTGTTGCTCAAGCTCGGCACCTACGGTCTGCTGCGGTTCTGGCGCGACGTCGTCCCCGAAGGCGCGGTGCCGGTAGCGCCTTATCTTGGCGCACTCGGAGTCGTCGGCATCGTGTACGGCGCGTTGGCGTGTCTGGCTCAGCGCGACCTCAAGCGGCTGATCGCCTACTCGAGCATCGGCCACATGGGCTTCGTGCTGCTGGCCATCTCGACGCTGACACCGCAAGGCGCGCTGGCAGCGAACTTCGCCAACGTGGCGCACGGGCTCATCACCGGCCTGTTGTTCTTCGTCGTCGGCGCGATCAAGGACCGGGTGGGCAGCACGGACCTGACCACCGTCGGGCGCGCCCTCTACGCCCGTGCCCCACGGCTGGCCGCCGTCTTCGCGTTCGCCGCCTTCGCCAGCCTCGGGCTGCCCGGGTTGGCCGGTTTCTGGGGCGAGATGCTTGCGATGCTGTCGGCGTACACCCCGAACCCGGCGCTGCCGCGCGGGACCTACCTCGTCTTGATGGCCGTTGCCGGACTCGGTGCGGTGCTGACCGCCGTGTACTTCGTCGTAGCGGTGCGCCGGGTCTGTCAGGGGATCGCCGACCGCGACGCCGTGCCCGACGTGGGCGTTGACGAGTGGGTCTCGTGGGCGCCGCTGGTGGCACTCACCGTCGCGCTGGGGCTGTTCCCTGCGCTGATGCTCTGGTCGGGCGCACCGCATGCCCTGGCGGGTGGGCGATGACGCAGGCCGTCGACTGGACCAGCATCGCGGCACCCTTGTGCCTCACCGCGGCCTCGCTCCTGGCGCTGCTCGGGGACGCGTTCGCACCGAAGGCTGCCCGTTGGCTGCCGACGACGGTCAGCCTGGCCGGCCTCGCCGCGGCCGCCGCGTTCACGGCTGGTCTGTACGGCGAGGAGCGCGCGGCGTTCTGCCTTCCGGCGTCGCTGAACCAGCCGCTCGACTGCTCCTGGCTGGTCACCGACCCGGCCCTCGTCTGGTGGGGTGTAGTCGTCGGCACTACCGCCCTCGTCACGCTCCTCCTCGGACCTGCCGTCGGTCGAGGCGAGCTTCCCGGCGGTGAGATGCAGTTCCTGCTCCTGTCGAGCGCCACCGGCGCGCTGGTGGTGGCGGCCGCCGGCGACCTGATCACCCTCGTCGTCGGCATGGAGACCGTGTCGCTGCCTGCCTTCGCGTTGGTGGGCCTGCGCAGCCGGGACCGGCGCGGTGCCGAGGCGGCGTTGAAGTTCTTCATCGCGTCGGTGGTGGCAACGGCCTTCACCCTGCTCGGGATATCTATGGTCTACGGGGCCACCGGGTCACTCGCGGCCGGATCCGTCGCGACCGCAGCCGCGCTCGACTCCGCTGTCGCGCCGGTGATCGGCGTCGGCATGGTGCTGACCGTCGTAGGGCTGGCGTTCAAGGTGGCGGCCGTGCCGTTCCAGGCCTGGGTCCCCGACACGTACGTCGGCGCTCCGATCCCGGTGGCGGCATACCTGTCGGTCGTGAGCAAGGCGGCCGGACTGGCGGGGATCGTGGTCGTGCTCACCCGCTTCTTCGGGCCGTACCTCGACACCTGGTCTGTCGTCATCGGCGTCCTCGCGGCTGCCACCATGACTGTCGGCAACCTGGCAGCGTTGCGCCAGCTGCATGCGGTCCGGCTGCTCGCCTGGTCGTCGGTGGCGCAGGCCGGCTACCTGCTGGTGCCGATCGCCGCCGGTGGGTCGCCCAGCGACGTCGCCGCGCTGCAGTCGTACGTCGTCATGTACGCCGTCGTGAACCTGTGCGCGTTCGCTGCGGTGCTGGGCGCCGCCGCCCGGGGGGCGGTGCGGGTCGACGACTTCACCGGACTGGTCCGCTCACATCCGTGGTTGGGCGCGGGGCTGACGTTCGCGTTGCTGTGCCTGGCGGGGCTGCCCCCCGGAGTGGTCGGATTGGTCGCCAAGGTGGTGATCTTCCAGAGCGCTGTCGATGCCGACCTGCTGTGGCTTGCCGTCGTGATGGCGGTCAACGTGGCGATCGGTCTGGTCTACTACCTGCGATTCGTGGTCGCGGTGCTGCGCCCTGTCCGGGCCGAACGGCCGGACGCCAGCACCGCCGGCACCGAAGCGCCCGTCGTCCGGCCCTCCGACGTGCCGTGGACCACGGAGTTCGTCGTCGGGATCACGCTCGCAGCCGCCGTCGCACTGTCGGTCTTCCCCGGCCCGCTGTTCTTCGCCTACGGCTGATGCCAAGCGCCCCAACGCTGTACGTCGGCCAACCGCCGAGCCTGCACCGCAGGTTCCAGCACCGAGGTCAGCGGTAGTTGATGAACTGCAGAGCGAAGTCGTAGTCCTGCGCCTTGACGAGCGTGATGACCTCCTGGAGGTCGTCGCGCTTCTTGCTCGAGACACGGAGCTCGTCGCCCTGGACCTGCACCTTGACGCCTTTCGGTCCCTCGTCGCGGATCAGCTTGGAGACCTTCTT
>JACCVA010000355.1 GCA_013698435.1 Nocardioidaceae bacterium
CCGTTCTCTCGGAGGTTGACGGCCAGCGTGGTAGCCGACGCGTCGATGTCGGTGAGGCGCACGTCGTCGCTCGCCGCGATCACGGTCTCCAGCTCCGCCAGCGCCGTGAGCTCCAGGCCGCCCATGCCGAGCGTGAAGTTCTCGGCGTCGGCGTTGTGCAGCAGCAGCAGCCGGTCGACGCCGGCCACCACGGCGTGGTCGACGTGGTACTCCACTCCGGTCTCCCTGGGGACGACGACCCGGAACTCCCCGGTCGGGTCGGCCGCGTCGAGGATGCGTACCTCTGACGTGATCTTGGAGCCGCACGACAGCACGAGCAGCCGGTCCGACGTCGTCCTCCCGATCGTCGTCCCGAAGCGGTCGTCTGTCTCCTCGTGCACCAGCACGTCGTCGGTGCTCGGCGTCCCGAGCTCGTGCCGCCAGATCTTGTCGGGACGCCAAGCGTCGTTGACGGTGCTGTAGAAGAGATGCGTGCCGTCCAGGGACCAGGTGGCTCCGTGCAACGTGTTGGGGATCTCGTCCGCAAGCACCTCACCCGTGCGGAGATCCTTGAAGCGGATCGTGTAGCGCTCGTCACCGACGACGTCGGTCGAGTACGCCAGCAGGTGGCCGCCGGTGGTCACGCTCAACGCGCCGAGGGAGAAGAAGTCTTGTCCTTCGGCCAGCTCGTTGCCATCGACGAGGACTTCCTCGCCGGGCACGTCGAGGCCCGAGGTGAGCACGGGCGGGGTCCAGTCGTCGCTGTCGGCCCTGGTCCGGCACATCAGGGCGTACTGCTTGCCCTCGAGGGTGCGCGAGTAGTACCAGTGGTCGCCTCGACGGCTCGGCACGGACAGGTCTGTTTCCTGGGTGCGGCTCTTGATCTCGTCGAAGATGGCTTCGCGGAGGTCGGCGAGGTGGGCCGTCTCCCCTTGGGTGTAGGCGTTCTCCGCCTCCAGATAGGCAATCGTGTCAGGGCTCTCCTTGTCGCGCAGCCACTCGTAGTTGTCGACGAAGGTGTCACCGTGGTGCGTCCGCTCGACCGGTTGCTTGGCGGCGACGGGAGGAGCAACGGGGGGCGCGACGGAGGGAGCAACGCGGGCAACGGTGGAGTCGGTCACGGCGCGACCCTATCCGCCCTTTCCGATTCGTCCGACTGGATAACGCGGCGGCTGTCTGTGCTCAGGCGGACGAATCGGTGGGTTCGGGGTGCACAACCGCCGGAAGGTTGCGGACCGACTCCGACAGCAACGTGACCAGCGCGATGACGACGTAGACGACACCGGACACGACCAGCACGTCCCGGGCGCTGAACACTCCGGCCAGTGGCCCATAGACCAAGGTGCCGATCGGGATCGCGACGAAGGAGCCGAGGGCGTCGTACGACGCGACGCGTGACAACAGCTCATTGGGGATGTGCTGGTGGTAGGCGGTCTGCCAGCCGATGGAGAAGATCTCGCTGCCGCAGCCGGAGACAAACGCCAGCATGATCAGGGGCAGCACGGTGGGATGCACTCCGAGCACCAAGATGGGTGAGGCCAGCGCGGTGATGCCGAGCATGCCGGCACGCACGGGGTAGCGCAGCCGCCACCGCATCATCACGATCGTCATGACGAGCAGGCCGGCCGCCTCCGCACCCAGCACCCAGCCCCAGGCCTGGATTCCGATCGTGTCCTTGGCGATCACCGGGCCGAGGGTGAACCAAGCGCCGGCATGGATGGCGTTGAGTAAGCCGAAGGCGAGCACGACCACCCACACCCAAGTGAGCGACACGAACGCCGACCACCCGTCACGCAGGTCACCCCACATCGACGGCGCCTCAATCGGGCTGCGCGCCATAGCGGCCGGCAGCTTGACCTTGGCCATGAACGCCGCCGCGATGAGCCAGGTGAAGGCGTCGACAAGCACCGCCCACCCCGACCCGACCGTGACGACGAGCAGCGTTCCGATAGCCGGACCGATCATCGCCAGGCCGTTGCGGGAGAAGGCGAGCATCGCGTTCGCCTGCTGGATGTGGGTCGTGGGGACGACCTGCGGGACGATCCCCTGGACGGCGGGGAACGTGAACGCCGACACCGT
>JACCVA010000369.1 GCA_013698435.1 Nocardioidaceae bacterium
GATGCCATCCCGGCGGGGGGTCCTCCCCGACGAGACCGTCCACGGCCTCGCGGAGCAGGTCGGCCTGTCCTGTGTGCCGGCCGTACTCCTCGATCAGGTCGCACACCAACCGGCGAAGGCTGGCGTGGCGACCATCCGGCCAGGAGACGTCGACGAACTGGTCGAGGCCGCCGTCCGCCAGAGCCGCGTCAAGCGTCGCCCTGGACCGTTCGACGGCATCGTCCCAAAGCCCGTAGAGCTGGTCGGGGCTGTCGTTGGCGGCCGAGCTGAATTCCCAGTCGTTGTCGCCGTCCCAGCCGTTGTCGTCCCACGGCGCACCGAGCGGCTCTCCTCTCAGCTTGGTGGTGAAGGTGTAGTCCTCCTGCGCGGCTAGGTGTTTGAGCAGGCCGCCAAGGGTGAGGGAGGAGGCGCCGATACGGGTCTGCAGCCCCGCCGCGTCGAGGCCGCCAGCTTTCCACCGGAAGGTCGTCCGCAGGCGGTCGAGTGCACCGGCGAGGTGTTCGGCCTCGGTTCCGGCCGCCGGAGGTTCCCATGGAGTGTCGTTGGTTGTCATGGCGCCCACCGTAGAGGCCATTGCGGACGTATCGTCGCCGGAATTCGTGAGATCCTGGCATGTGTGAACGCCTCGAACCCCACCGCACGGGCGCTGCTGTGCTTGGAGGTGATGCAGGGCAGCCCCGGCATCACTGCGAGCCGGCTCGGCGACAAGCTCGGCGTCTCGGAGCGGGCCGCCCGGCGGTACGTCGGCATCCTCCGCGAAGCCGGCATCCCGATCGAGTCCGTGCGTGGACCCTACGGCGGCTACCGGCTCGGTCGGGGGCTGCGGCTGCCGCCCCTGACGTTCAGCGCCCCCGAGGCACTCGGCCTGGTCATGGCCGTGCTGGACGGCCACCACAACGCGAGCGACCCGACGACCCCCGTTGGCAGCGCCCTCGGCAAGCTCATGCGCGCCGTTCCGGAGCCAGTGGCCGCCCGGGCCGAGGCGCTGCGCCAGACCACGGCGCCCGCCCCCGACCACGCCGCGGCACGGCCGGATCCCGAAACTGCGTCCACGCTGGTGCAGGCCTGCTCGGACCATCGGCGCGTGCGGCTCGACTACCGCTCCGAGGCGGGGGCGCAGTGGGTCACCGAGGTCGACCCGTGGGCGGTCGTAGTGCGACACGGTCGGTGGTACCTCCTGTGCCACTCGCACTCCTCCGATGCCCGGCGTGCCTATCGGATCGACCGCATGCGGGGAGTGGACGTGCTCGACGACAGCTTCAGCCCACCCGTCGGCCTCGACCCCGTGGCCGTTCTCGAGGAGCATCTCGCTGTCGGATGGGAGTACGACGCCGAGGTCGTCATCGACGCGCCGTGCGACGCCGTGGCGCGGTGCCTGCCTCGCGCCCTCGGCAGGCTCGAGCCGCTCGAGGCCGGAACCACCCGCCTGGTCGGCAGCACGAGCAACCCGTTCTGGTACGCCGAGCAGCTCGCGGTGATCCCGGCGTCGTACCGCATCGTAGGAGGCCCCGAGCTCCGAGAGTGCGCACGCGCCATCGGTCAGCGGCTGCTGGCGGCCGCCGAGGCTCCTAGTCCCCGACCTTGAACGGATCGCGGTCGTGACTGTGCACCAGATTTCTCGTACCGACGCCCGCCGCATCGCCGTACGCGCGCAGCTCTTGGACATCAACCGGCCGACCGACTTGCTCGACACCGTTCGCCACCTGACCTTCCTCCAGCTCGACCCCACCGCAGCCATCGCGCCGAATGCCGATCTCGTCGCATGGAGTCGCCTCGGGTCGTCGTACTCGCCACGCGATCTGGTCAGCGAGCTCACCAACCGGACGCTTCTCGAGCTGTCGGCGCTGATCCGACCGAGTGAAGATCTGGCGCTCTTCCGCGCTGAGATGGCCGAGTGGCCGGCACGTCCCGCCGGTCGTCGTGACTGAGCGACGGTTGCCGCGACTACCGGAACCTCGACTGGATCTCGGCAAAGAACGCCCTGGCGAGCCGTTCGAACTGCGGCGCGCTGAGCGCGATCTGGTCACGGCGAGGGTCAGAAGCTGGGAACCGACAAGCCGACTCGGGAGCCCAACGGCACGAGCTGTCCAGCGTCCACGCTCTGGTAGGTCACCGGCGGCCGGCCAAGCCTCTCGGACAACGTCGACGCCTGGGCGATGACGGGTTTCAGCCCGGCTGCGATGAGCTCAGCGGAGGCCTCTCGCAGCCGCTGGCCGCGACACGGGGGGACGATCGCGAACCCCCTCGGCACCACCTGGACGGAGGCAACGATCTCACGGACAACGGATCGTTGCGGTGACCGCACAACCATCCAGAACCCAGAGCTCGGGACGATCACCGTCTGCTCGTACGCAGCCTTCTTGCGCGTCAGAGCCGTGCCCAGCACTCGACGTCCCGCGATCACGTCGATCTGCGGCGGTTGGATGCTGCTGTAGTACATCGCGCTCGACGTGGGATTGGTGAAGGTGGCGGTCGAGGAACGCGGGTCGGCGGGACACGCGTCGCCGCCAGTGGCGTCGGGGTAGATCACGCTGTCTGCCACCTCCCCCGAGCACCGCGGAGCGTTGTGAGGCCACTCGAAAGGTACGGCCACCACCACATCGGCATACCCCACCAGCCGTGTCCCGGAAGGTGCGGACGGCAGCACCGGTGCAGTGACAGTCGTGGTCGGCGTGTCCGACGGCTGCCCCCACCAGCGAGGGGCCACGACGGCGGCGAGCACCAGCACCGCGGCCGTGCCGGCGACAAGGATGGGCACCCTGCGGGAGCGGTGCGGCGTGACAGCCCGAGCCGCATCCCGGATCTTCGCAACCAGGTCCGCGGCATCGGCCTCGCCTCGGTGGTGCTCACTGAGACATTCAGCCACCTCGACGGCCGCTCGCTCTCGCCCCTCGGCGTACCGCTGACCAGCGATCTCGTCCACCGGGGCGAGATCTGCTGTCATGCTCACGTGCTGGAGCGCAGTGCGTGCCGAGCGAGCCACGACGAAAGTCGGCATCGCCATGGTCCGCGCAACAGCCCCATCAGTGAGGCCCTCGAACAGCCGCAGCACGAGCACCGACCGCTGCCGCGGCGTGAGATCGAGCACCGCTTCCCACACGTCCGTCACCCGCACCTGGTCGGACGCTGCACCTATCCCGTCGGCAAGCTGGAGCGCCGGCTGTCCGCGCCCGCTGGTCCGCCTGCGAGCGCCGCGCACGTACGCCGACACAAGTTGCCGACGTGCCGCGGCCAATGGATCGCGGGACCGCGCAACGCTCGGCCACACGCGGTACAGCCGTGCAAAGGCGGCGACGACCATCCGGTCAGCCTCTGCCCGGTCGCTGGTGAGGAGGTCAGCGACGCGAGCCAACCGCTGCACATGGCTGCCGACGAACCCATCGAAGTCGGCGGCGTGACGCGGGGGCATCCGTCCAGCGTGCCAGAAGCTCAGATGGCTAGCCCGGCCGCAGGCCGCCGCGTGACGATCACGACGACATGCCAACGAACGGTGAGCTGTAGTCCTCGTCTGCCGACAGTCGACGCTCAGCGTCCGCTGGTGAGATGCGATCCCGCTCGGCCGCCAGCACCATCCCCAGAAGTGAGACGTCTCCCGGCGTTGGGATTCCGGTCACCTCCGGATGGGCGAGCACCCACGAGACCGCAGCGGAGATCCGCTGCTGGTCGTCGAACGGCTCGTACCACGTCGCATAGCTCCGACCGGCGTCCTCATCCGGCCAGACCCGCCGCGAGACCGCCTTGATCGTCATCAGCCCGGCGTCTTGCCGCTGCACCTCCGCGACGAGTGCCTGATAGTCCGAGCGGTACTGCTGGTTGCGCCAGAGCACCGGATTGAGCGGCGTCAGCACCGTCGCGAAGGGGAACCGGCGCAATGCCTCCAGGTGCGTGGCGGGTGCCTGGTCACCGTGGCCGGTGATGCCTACCGCACCGACGAGACCTTCTTCCTGCGCCCGCACTGCCGCCGCCAAGGCGCCGTCCTCAGCAGTGGCTAGATCCAGCTCGCCGAGGTCACCGACGGAGTGAAGCTGAAGCAGGTCGACCCGGTCGGTCTGCAGCCGCTCCAGGGAGGCGTTGATCTGAGCCCAGGCTGCGTCACGCCCACGCTCCAACACCTTCGTTGCCAAGAAGATCTGGTCACGGATGACGGACATCCATGGGCCCAGCCGCAACTCGGCGTCACCGTAGTCCGCCGCCACGTCGAAGTGGTTGATTTCACCGTCCAGCGCTTCCTGCACCGAGCGATCCGCCACCTCCTGCGTGACGTCACCGAGAGCCGCCGCCCCATAGATCAGGACAGAACTGCTGTGGCCGAGACGGCCCAGCCTTCGCATTTCCATAGTTGTCTCCTTTCCTTTCGCCGAGGCAGCCGGCGACTCGACGCCCGGCCGAGTTCACTCACCGGTGGCGCCATCGATGGACTCGCGCAGCAGATCGAGGTGGCCGCAGTGCCGGGCCGTCTCCTCAATCAGGTGCACGAGCGCGTACCGAAGCGTGAAGTCCATCCCCTCCGATCGCGCGACGGTGTCCAGCTTATGGCCGGCAGCCGCCCGTCGAGAACGCTCGCACTCGGCCTGGTACTCGGCGACGAGGCCTTCCACGGCGTCGGTGCTCGCCAGCCTGAAGTTGCCGTGGGGGTCGTCGTCCGACCATGGCCACGGTACGTCGAGACCGGCGAAGTCGATGCTGAACCAGAACCGCTCAACTCCGGTGAGGTGCTTGACGA
>JACCVA010000402.1 GCA_013698435.1 Nocardioidaceae bacterium
TGAAGCCCTCCTTCTCGTCCTCCTTGAGGGTCGGGTCGGTGGCGAGGTCCTTCTCGAAGACCGCATCATCGACGTCGGCCAGCGACTTCTTGGCGTCGACCGCGACGATCGCGTCAGGGGGCGCGACAGCCGTCTTTGCCGGCTTCTTGGCCGGGGTCTTCTTGGCGGCCGCAGCCGATGGGGGCGCGGCCTTGTCGGAACCCTTCTTCGCGGCCGTCTTCTTGCCGGCCGGCTTCTCCGCGGCCTTCTTGGCGGGCTTGTGGGCCGGTGCGGTCTTCGCGGCCGCCTTCTTTGCCGGCGCCGGCGACTCCACCGCCTTTACCGGCGAGGGGGACGTGGTCGCCTTCTTCGCCGCCTTCTTGGCGACGGCCGGTGCGGTCACCGTGGCACGGTTCGTGGCTGACGAGGCAGCGACGACAGTAGGTCGACGGGACACGGGAGATACTCGGGAGTCTGACACGGTGCGGGGAGTGTTCGGTGACACGAACAACCTCTCGTAAGTCGATCGGGGCGCGGCAAGGCCCGTTCACGTCAATGCCGCTGTTCCATTGTGGCACGTTCCGGCCCCCGGTTCACATCCAGGCGGCGGGGCTGTCAGGCGTGTCGGAGCGCAGCCTGGATCACGTCGAGAACCTGCCTCAGCTGCGCCTCGTTCACGGCTCCGAACCCGATGACTACCCCGTGCCGTACTGCCGTGCGACATGACGCTGACAGCGGCGGCAGCACGAACCCGGCCCGAAGGGCGGCCGCGACCACGGACCGCTCCTGACGTGCGCTCAATCGTACGGTGACGTACATGCCCGCGACGTCGTCGACGGGGTGACCGATCCCGGCCAGCCGCTCGGTAACGAGGCTGCTGCGGGCGGCGTACACGCGTCGCGCAGAGCGGACCAACCGGTCGAGGTGCCCCTCCCGCAACAGTGAGAGCACCGCCACCTGCACCGGCCAGCTGGGGTGATCGTGGCGGCGGACCCTTCGCTCGATGATGTCGGCCACCAGCGGGGCAGACGACACCAACCAGCCCAGGCGCAGCCCGGGCTGCACGATCTTCGAGGTGGTGCCGAGGTAGGCGACCCGGTCCAGGCCGAGGGCTGCCAGCGCGGGCAACGGTGCCACGTCGTAGCGGAACTCGCTGTCGTAGTCGTCCTCGACGACCAGCGCCTGCCGCCGTGCGGTCTCAGCAAGCAGCAGCATGCGCCGGCGGGCCGACATGGTCACTCCAAGAGGGTGTTGGTGCGCCGGTGTGACGTAGGTGGCGCGCAGGTCCTCGGGCGCGCCGGACAGTGCGTTCACAGCGATCCCCTCCGCGTCGACCGGGAGATCGACCAGCGTCCTGCCCGCAGCGGTCGCCACCGCGGCCGCCGCCCGGTAGCCGGGGTCCTCCAGGCCGACAGGTCCAGGTGGCAACGCGTCGAGCACGAGCGACCACGCGTGCGTTGTGCCGGCGGTGACGAGGATCTCGTTGGCGCTGCAGGCGATGCCGCGTCGGCGACCCACGTACGCCGCGAGCTCCTCGCGCAGCTCGGGGAGCCCAGCTGCGTCGGGATAGCCGGTCGGCATCCGCTGCAGTGCCACGGTGCGCCACGCGCGCCGCCAGCTGGCGTCGGCCCGGGGATCCTGCCATGGGGTGCCGGTGTCCAGCGACACGAGTCGGCGCGAGGCGTCACTTCTCCTGGTCACCCGCGCTGCGGGCGCGGCTACGGCCGCGCGTCGTACGCCGGCATCGGTGACGAACGTGCCGGCTCCGCGGCGCGACTGCGTCCACCCCTCCGCCTGCAGCTGGTCGTAGCTCTGCTCGACCACGACGCGGGCGACCCCGAGCTCGGCAGCAAGCGTGCGGCTGCTGGGCAGCCGACTGCCCGCAGGCAACGTGCCTCGGCGAAGCAGGTCGCGGACCTGCGTCGCGAGCTGGACCGGCAACGTGACGTCGCTGGCCCGCCGAAGGCTCACGACGAGCGGCTGCGGAGTCGGACGGCTCATCTCGACGTGCACCGGTGGCTTGGTGATCTTGGTGCGAAGTGGCCGGTCACAACAGGCCACTCTACTGCGACACTGGCGGTATGGCTGCTCTCTCCCCTACGCCCCGCACCCGGCTGCGTCGCCACCCCGACCGCACTCAGCACGACCGGGCGGCCCTGCTGGACGTGCTCGACCAGGGACTGATCTGCCACCTCGGCGTGGTCATCGACGGTGCGCCGGTCGTCTTGCCAACGGTCTACGCGGTCGACGTCGACGGGCCCGACCGGGACGGCACCTTGTACCTGCACGGTTCGGTCGCCTCCCGCTCGCTGGCGACCGGTCAGGCGGGCGACATCTGCGTCACCGTCACCCATGTCGACGGGCTGGTCCTGGCGCGCTCTGGTTTCCACCACTCGATGAACTACCGCTCTGCGGTGATCCTCGGACGCGGGCGGCTGGTCGACGACCCCGACGAGCGCGCACACGCTCTCGACCTGGTGGTCGATCATGTCGTCCCCGGTCGGGCCTCGACCTTGCGCGACCACACCCGCAAGGAGCTGGCTGCCACCGCAGTCGTCGCGCTGCCGCTGCACGAGGCCTCGGTGAAGCAGCGCTCCGGCGGTCCGATCGACGACGACGAGGACGTCGCCGCGGCTGTCTGGGCGGGAGTGCTGCCGCTACGCGTGGTGGCAGGGGAGGTCACGACCGCGGCGGACGCTGCCGGACTGGCCGTGCCGGTCGACGTGTCGGCCCGTGCCGCCCAGCTGGCCGCGCCGTCAGCCTGACGTGCGGGCGTCGGCCGAGGCCTTGGCGGCGGCCTTCTGCTCCTTCTTGAAGGCGCGGACCTTCTGCAGCGAGTCGGGCCCACGGACGTCGGCGACCGAGCGGTGGGCGCCGTCCTCGGCGTACACCCCTGCCGCCTGCTGCCAGCCCTCGGGACGGACGTCGAGCTGCTTACCGAGCAGCGCGACGAAGATCTGCGACTTCTGCCTGCCGAAGCCAGGCAGCGCAGCCACGCGTTCGAGAAGCGTCCGGCCGTCAGCCACGTCACTCCACAAGGCGGCCGTCTCGCCGTCGTAGCGGTCGACGATGTGCTGAGCCAGCGCCTGCACTCTCGCTGCCATCGCCCCGGGGAATCGGTGCACCGCAGGTGGGATGGCGCAGACCTCGGCGAACTCTTCGGGTAGGGCGTCGGCGATGGTGGCCGGGTCGAGGGTGCCGAACCGGTCGAGGATCTTGGCGGGACCCGCGAAGGCGCGCTCCATCGGGAACTGCTGGTCGAGCAGCATCCCGCACAGCAGTGCGAACGCGTTGGTCGACAAGACCTCGTCCGCGGCCTCGTCCTGGGTGATCTGCAGCGTCACCCTGCGGCCTTGACCGCCAGCACCGGACAGTGTGCGTCGAGGAGGATGCGCTGTGCGTTACTGCCCAAGATCAGCTTGCCGACCGGTGTACGACGCCGCAGCCCGATCACGATCAGGTCTGCCGACACCTCGGCCGCGACGTTGATGAGGTCCTCGGCCGGGTCGAGACCACGGACCAGCTGGCGGATCTCGTACTCGACGCCGGCGGACTCGAGCTCGCTACGCACCTGCTCGAGCTGCGCTTCGGACTCGACCGCGTCGTCTCGGTCGAAACCGGGGCCACCCCGATGCGAGTTCACGACGACGAGGCTCGCGTGACGTACCTTCGCCTCCTCGGACGCAAGCCGCAGCGCGGCCTGTCCTTCCGGCTTGGGCACGTATCCCACCACGATCACGGCCATCGCTGACTCCTCCTCGACAGTTGGCTCAGCCGAACGCTACCGGAGTAAGGCCGTGGCAGCGACCTCGTACCGCGTGGCCTCAGTCGACCGGCCACTCGTGCACGGGTCGGTTGCCGTGCATGTGCTCGGCATAGCGGCGGACGACCTCACGCAGCGCGTCGAAGCGGTCCATCTCGCCGTTGTCGAAGAGCCGATGGAACGTCTGCACCTGCCAGGCCGCTCCGTTGCGGCCCGTGAGACAGCGCTGCTCGATGATGTCGAGCAGGCGGTTGCCCTCGTCGTCGTCGACGCCCAACAGCTGAAGTCCTTCGCGGGCCCTGGGCAGCAGCCGCCGCAGCACGAGCTCGGTCGCCCCGACGCTGCCGATTCCCGGCCAGTAGACCTGCGCGTCGATCCCGTCTCGTGCCCCGGCATGGAAGTTCTCCTCGGCCGCACCGAACGATATCTGAGTCCACAGCGGTCGCTGGTCGCTGACGAGGGCGCGCACGAGCCCGAAGTAGAAGGCAGCGTTCGCGAGCATGTCGACCACGGTGGGTCCGGCCGGCAGCACCCGGTTCTCCACCCGTAGGTGCGGCACCCCCCGCACCACGTCGTAGACCGGTCTGTTCCAGCGGTAGATCGTGCCGTTGTGCAGGCGCAGCTCCGCAAGTGACGGCGTATCGCCACCGTCCAGCACCGCCACCGGGTCCTCGTCGTCGGTGATCGGCAGGAGTGCCGGGAAGTAGCGCACGTTCTCCTCGAAGAGGTCGAAGATCGAGGTGATCCAACGCTCGCCGAACCAGACCCGAGGGCGGACGCCTTGGGACTTCAGCTCCTCGCTGCGGGTGTCGGTGGCCTGCTCGAACAGCGCGATCCGGGTCTCGGCCCACAGCTGCTTCCCGAACAGGAACGGGGAGTTCGCACCCACCGCCAGCTGGATGCCGGCGATCGTCTGCGAGGCATTCCAGTACGTCGGGAAGTCGTCGGGGCTGACCTGGAGATGCAGCTGCATGGAAGTGCAGGCCGCTTCCGGCATGATCGAGTCGGCGGTCACCCGCAACCGGTCGGTGCCCTGGATAGCGATCTCGAGATCTTCGCCGCGGGCCGCGAAGATCTGGTCGTTCAGCAGCCGGTAGCGCGGGTTGGCCGACAGCGTGTCGGGATGCATGTGTTCCAACCGCAGCGTCGGCAGCACACCGACCATCACCATGTGCGCGCCGACCCTGCTGGCCTTCTCCTCGGCCGCGTTGAGCGAGCCGCGGACGCCGTCCTCGAACGCCTTCAGTCCCCCGTTGGGCAACCGGCGCGGCGGTACGTTGATCTCCAGGTTGAACTGGCCGAGCTCGGTGACGAAGTCCGGGTTGGCGATCGCTTCGAGCGCTTCGGCGTTCTTCATCGCCGGGTCACAGTTCTCGTCGACGAGGTTCAGCTCGACCTCGAGCCCGGTCATCGACTTCTCGACGTCGAATCGCGACTCCCGAAGCATGCGTGCGAAGACGTCCAGGCAACGACGGACCTTCTCGCGGTAACGGGTGCGGTCCTCGCGGGTGAACTCCCTGCGCTCGACCTCCTGACCCATCGCAACCGTCTCCTCCCTGTGGGCGTGCCCGCACGCAACCCGAGGCGCTCGGGTCGTGCCCAGCCTGCCTTGATCGGAGGCCGCACGCCACCGAGGCCGTGCGACGTGTCAGCCAGCGAGATCCGGCCAGCCGTCGTAGGGGCCGTCACCGGCAGACATCGACGCAAGCCAGATGTGCTCGTCCCACTGGTCAGGGTGCACGGCCGAGGCGAGGATGTCGTGCATCAGGTGCGCCATGGAGTACTGCGGCGCGACCGCCAGCACCCGGTCGGTGGCGTGCGACGCCAGCACCCCGGTGCCCTTCAACCAGGCCGAGAACGCGGCCAACGATCCCGCCGGGGGCATCACGTCGTCGGGGGCGCAGCGCATGACGTGCGACCAGAGGGCGAAGTGAGCCTCGGCCGTGGGCCGGGCGATCCGGACCCATACCGAGTCACGCCTGGGCATCGTCTGCAGCCACCACAGGAGCACCGCGACCTCACCGTCATCGAGCGCTCCCGGGGTCCGCAGCCCCTTGTCGATGAGGTCGGCGATCTGGGCCGCCCGCGGTGGACGCCCGACCAGTGCCCCCAGGGCGTCTTGCACCGCAGGCTGTCGGTCGGTGTCGGGGTCGAACTGCTTGCGCAGAGCGTCGCGGCTCGGCAGCCGTGGCATGCCCGCCAGCACCGCCTCGGCGGCCACTCTCGACGTGGAGGCGTCGTAGCGGGTGCCCTCGGGTGTGCAGCAGCCGGGACGGTCGCAGGCGTAGGACCACCATCGCTGCCCGTCGGCCCGCAGTGCCTCGTGCACCTCCACCTGCCGGTCGCGCAGGATCGCGCAGACCCCGTCCATCACGGGGTCGGCCTGCTCCGGCCGGGAGCTGAAGGCCACGAGCAGCACAGTCTGCAGAGTCAGGTGCCGCACCAACGTCTCGATGTAGTCGACCTGGGCGGTGACGTCGCACGGCTCGTCGACGAGGTCGAGGCGAAAGCACGGACCGAACCGCCTGCGTGGGCCCTCGAGCCCGATGACGACCACGCTCTCGACCGGGTCGAAGCCCAACAGGTAGGGGATGATCGCAACGATGTCGCTGGGGCTCTTGAGCACGGTTCTCGGGACCGGACCGGTGCTGCGGGCACTCCTCGTGGCTCTGCTCTTCTTCGACATGTCAGCAGCCTGGCTCCGCGCGTGCGCTGGGGACAGCCCCGAATGGTCGGCTGTGGAGGAGGTTTCCGCCTGTGCACAAGCGACGTCATGATGGTGACGTGAGGGCAACAGCGTCGATCCTGCACCTGGACCTGGACGCGTTCTTCGCCGCCGTCGAGCAGCGCGACAAGCCATCGCTTCGCGGCAAGCCGGTCATCGTCGGCGGCGTCGGCGGGCGCGGCGTCGTGGCCACGGCGTCCTACGAGGCCCGCGTCTTCGGCGTACGGTCAGCGATGTCGACCGCGGAGGCTCGCTCCCGTTGTCCCCATGCAGCCTTCCTCAGCGGTCGGTTCGACGCCTACCGAGTGGCGAGCCTCGCGGTGATGGGGGAGCTGCGCGCACTGTCACCGCTGGTCGAACCGCTCTCACTCGACGAGGCTTTCGTCGACCTGGCCGCACCGGGGCTGGACCTCGACGTCTCCCCCGCCGGGCTCGACGCGATCGCCGGCGGTCTCAAGGCGTCGGTTCGCGAGGCCACGAACGGGCTCACCGCGTCGGTCGGGATCGCCTCGTCGAAGCTCGTCGCCAAGATCGCCAGCGAGCTGGGGAAGCCTGACGGAGCCGTCGTCGTGGCACCCGGTACCGAGCAGGAGCTGCTGGGGCCGATGCAGGTCAACGTGATCCCAGGGGTCGGGCCGGCGACGGCCGAACGGCTGCGGCACCTCGGTGTCCACACGGTGGAGCAGCTGCTCCAGGTGAGCGCCGGCGAGCTGGTGCGGGCGCTCGGACAGTCGCACGGCACCGGCCTGTTCGAGCTCGCTCGTGCTCGCGACGACCGCCGCGTCGTGTCAGACCGGGCCACAAAGTCCGTCTCGGTCGAGGACACGTTCGAGATCGACCTCGTCGACCCGGTACTGCTCGCCGCCATCATCGACCGCCATGCACGGTCGGTATGTGAGCGGCTGGTCAAGCACCGGCTCTCCGGCCGCACCGTGACCGTCAAGGTGCGTCGCCACGACTTCAGCACCCACACGAGATCGGCGACCCTTGCCGGACCCACTGACCGGCCCGTCCTGGTGAGCCAGATGGCACGGCGCCTCCTCGAAGACGTCGACACCACAGGCGGGGTCCGACTGCTCGGCGTCGGTGTCTCGGGCCTGTCGGACTGGATCCAGGACGACCTCTTCGGCGAGCAGGAGGACGCTGACGACGAACCGCTGGCGTTGCCTGAGTTCGGTCCCGGCGGGACGCGCCCACGGCACGGACATGGCTACACACCTGGCATGGACGTCACACACGCAGAGCACGGTCCAGGCTGGGTGTGGGGTGCCGGGCTGGGCAGGGTCACCGTCCGATTCGAGACCGCCGAGACAGCTCCCGGGCCGGTGCGCACCTTCGCCGTTGACGATCCCGAGCTGCGTCGAAGGGAGATCATCGTTCCCGACGAGGCGATGGAGGACCAGCCGGTCACCGACCAGGTGCTGCTCAGCGAGGTGCTCCCCGCCGCGCCGGTTGAAACCACACCCGCTCCCCCGGCCTGAGCTGCGCGCAGCGGACGAGCGAGCCGCGGTAGATCCCGCAGTAC
>JACCVA010000407.1 GCA_013698435.1 Nocardioidaceae bacterium
TCCGCCTGCTCGGCCACGACGGCGAGGTCGGCCTCGGGTTCGATGGTGGCGTTGATCTCGGCGACGATCTGGCCGCGGTCGCGGTTGACGCGTCCCTTGGCGCTGCGCACGCCGAGGGTGTCGGCGAATGCGTCCGCTGCGGCCCCGGCGACCTTGGAGCCGTCGACGCCGAGCTTGCCGGCAGAGCCTGATCCCTTGAGGTTGAGCTGCCTGACCTTGGTCCTCGACACGTGGGCGGCGATCCAGCGGATGCCGATCAGGATGAGGAGAACACCGACGACGGCGCTGGCCCAGGGCCACCAGCCGGTGCCGACCAGGTCCTGGACGGGGGTGGTGTCGCTGGCGGTGGCCAGCGAGCTGTCGCCGGTCCACCACCACACCCCGAGTACGCCACCGGCGATGAGCACCAGAGCGAGGATCAGGGTGGCGAACCGGTCGAGGGCGAGCGTGGTGCGGCTGATCATGTGAGGTCCTCGTTCCTGATGTCGACGCTGACCTTCGGGGCACGCGCAAGTGGCTCCAGGCACGGGGCCAAGCGCTCGTGCACCGTGTCGCCCAGAGCGCTGTTGCGTTCCTTGGGCTCGACGGTGGTCAGAGTGACCTGGAGGCGGCTGCGGCTGGCGGAGGCGTGGACGTCGGTGACGCCATCAGTGCCTTCGATGAGACCCTCGGCGACCCGGGCCAGATCCCGGGTCCGCAGGAAAACGCCGGTGCTCGCGCGCAGCGCAAGGCTCTCGCGGGGGCGTCGTCGGAAGACCACCAAGAGCAGGAGCAGACCCACCAGGGCTGCGGCGGCGAAGGCGACCAGCATCCAGTCGGCCGAGCGCACACCGTCCAGGCGGTCCAGGACCCAGCTGGTCCACGAGGTCGCATCGACAGCACCCGAGCGGACCAGTGCTTCCTGGACGCCGACGACCCCGAGGGCGATCAGCCCGAGCGCGAGGATGAGCCCGAACAGTGGCGAGGTGCCGGTGCCGACGGGTGGCCGGGCTGCGGTCATCGCGTCATTGGAGTCCGGCTGGGCGCCTTCACCCGACGCGGTTGGCGTTGCGGGCGTGGGACTCTCGCTCGTCTCGGCGTTCTGAGAGGTCGTGCTCATCGGACCCTCCGTGCGTTGGTCTCCAGGTGGACGACATCGGCAATGGGCACGTCGACCGCGACGACGGTGACGCCCGTGAGCTGGGTCACCTGGTTGTTGACGTGGTCACGGACCTGGGCGGTGACCGCTGGCAACGACGAGGGCCAGGAGGCTGCGACCTCGACACCGATGCGGGCGCGCCCGCCGGCAATCTTTGCGCTCGCCTTGGGCAGGCTGCGGTACATCTGGGTCCAGCCGGCGCGGGTGTCGGTGACGTGCTCGATCTCGCGGGCCGCGATGGACGCGACCTTCTCGACGACCTTGTCCGCGATGGTCAAGCTGCCGCGCAACTCGGGCTGGGCCAGGGCAGTGGTAGGGCCGTCCTCAGCCACGGTTGCGTCGCCCCAACAGTGCGGAGAGGTCGACCTCGCCGTCGTAGTGCCCGCCGATCAGGTAGCCGGCGGTGCCGAGCACGACGGCGATCAGGAAGCCGACGAAGCCGCCCGCTGCGGCCGCGATGGCCAGCAGCAGCCCGGCGAGAAGTCCGATAGTGGAAGTAGTCATGGTGCATCTCCTGGTTTCAGCGCCCGGTAGGGCACGGTTCGGCGTGCAGGGCGTTCAGAGGTCGAAGTAGCGGCGGGCACCCGGCCACCTGGACGGGATCCGCCGACGCGCGCCGCGGATGCCGGTGCGCATCCCCCGCCTCGCGCGCCGCAGCACCCGGTTGAAGGGCTGCCAGAGCGGCGGCTCGGTCATCTCGACCGGTCCGGGCCCGACGAGGCCGGCTTCCCGGGCGGCGAAGTCTGCGTCGAGGCGCGACAGCTGGGCGGTTAGCTCTCCCGATGCCCCACCCCGGTCCGGATGATGCCTCAGGCTGGCCACCCGCCTCGCATGCCGCCACTGGTCGTGCAACGCGGGGTCACGAGGCCCGGGATAGGACACAGGGCCGCCTCAGCTCTGGTTGACGTCTTCGACGTAGACCTGAACCTCGGTGCCGACCAGGGGATGCACTGCGGCACGGACGGCCGCCGCGGTCGCCAGGACGGGCGTACCCATGGCCACCACGACGTGGACCTCGGTGATCGCATCGCCCATCCGGACACCCGTGACCCGACGACCGGGAAGGTAGGTCGCCACCTCACCGAACGCACCGGCGTGCAGGTCACTTACCCCCGGCACCGCTCTAGTCGCCGCAGCGACCAGATCGGCCAGCTCGGTGGGCCCGGACGGCTCACTACGCTCCTGCGGCAGGTCCGTCACTGGACGCGGGGGTCGCTGTCGGCGTCGTCCTGGTTCTCGTCGGACTCGATGTGGACGTCCTGGACCTCGATGTTGACCTCGGTCACGTCGAGGCCGGTCATCCGCTCGATCGAGGCGATTACGTTGCGGCGGATCCCGGAGGCCAGATCGGCGATCGATACCCCGTACTCGGCGACGAGCTGGATGTCGATGGCAGCCTGCCGCTCGCCCACCTCGACCGAGATGCCCTGGGAGTGGTTGGTGCTCGACCCGGGGATCCGCTCGCGCAGGGCGCCAACCGCGCGGGCGGCTCCGCCGCCGAGTTCGTACACACCCGAGACCTCGCGGGTCGCGATGCCGGCGATCTTCGCCACCACGGTGTCGGCGATCGTGGTGCGGCCGTCGGAGGTGACGAGCGCACCGGTGGAGTCGTTCTTCTCAAGGCTTTTGTCAGTCGTGGTCACAGTCGGTCCTTCGTCTCGGATTCAATGCGCTTACCCCGGTTAGACGGGCTCCGCCCCCAGATCCTCACGCCAGTGTGACCCATCCCACACATTCGGACAGTCGAGGACCCTGGCAGGCCGTGCCCTAGGCTCAGCCAGCACCACCGTGAGTGGTCCCGGACGAGCGATTGGGGAGACGTGGTCAGCACGGCAGTGAAGCTGCACGGCTCCGACGCCGCGCTCGCCCGACGAGCCGGGCTCGGTGATGCCGAGGCCTTCGCCGAACTCTTCGCACGCCACTTCCACCCCACGTACCGCTACGCCCTCCACATGCTCGACGGCGACCAGCAGCCCGCCGAGGACGCAGCGCAGGACGCGTGGATCAAGGCCTGGCGGAACTTGCCCGACTTCCGGAGCGAGTCCCGGTTCCAGACCTGGATCTTCCGGATCGTCGCCCGGCAGGTGTCGGACACCCGGCGCCGGAAGCGACCGATACTGGTCGACCACACCCGGCTTGAGCCGCGTGTCGCCGACTCCGACGATGTCGACCCCGAGCGACGGATGGTGAACCTCGAGATCTGGGAGACCTTGTCACTCGCGCTGGCTGAACTACCGTGGCGACAGAGAGCCAGCTGGTTGCTGCGCGAGTTCGACGACATGTCCTACGACGAGATAGCCAGGGTCCTCGACACCACCCCCACCGTCGTGCGAGGCCAGTTGCACCGGGCCCGCCGAGCGCTCGCGATCAGGATGGAGCAGTGGAGATGAACTCGACACCAGATCCCGATCAGTCGCCTGTCCCGTCGGCACACGTCCTCGACGCCACCGAGCAACTGCGCGGCCGCTCACGCCCACGCGCTGTCGAGATCGCTGACAACGTGCTGCGCGACGCCCTGCGCTCCAGCAGACGCTCCCTGCCCGTCCGGGTCGCTCCACCCCACGACTTCGTGCGAGTCAGCGACCAGGTCATCATCACTCTGCTGCGCCGCGACATCGACGCCACCCTCGAAGCCGCCGCTGTCGGACGCATCCGCCTGATCGTCGACCGCGACGAGTCACTGCGCGAACTGACCATCGAGCTCTTCGTCAAGTGCGGCCAGGTCCTCCTCGACGTGGCCGACCAGGCCCGCACCATCGCCGATTCAGTACTCGCCCGCCTCCTCGTGAGATCCGCGTTCGCCATCGAAGTCGTCACCAGCCACGTGCACATCAGCGACATCACCACCGGCAACCCCCACCTCGTCGACCCCACCGACGAACCCAACCCCTGAACAGAGCGCAGCCCACAGAGCCATCCTCGATCTGCAAGACGTGTAAGGCGGCCGAAGGGCATTTTGTAGCGAAGGACGGGCGCGGCAGTGGACGGTGAATCTCGGTGACAAGCGGGCGCGGCATCTACCGTAGAGGTACGCCTGGCCAGCGTGCCGCGGTCGAGCAGGGAGTGGGCGTCGCAGCGTCGCCCCCATGACACAGGTCGACCGGCGCGACCGGCCCGTCGTCCCGCTCGACGCCGGCGGCATGAGCTCGCTCGGGACTCCGCCGTTCTCGTCGGTTGCCAGCCAATCTGGTCCCGGGCCGGCCAGCCCTTGCTCGTCGTCGGCATTGCTCAGGCGCAGGTTCGCAGGCTCAAGCAGCCGCAGCCGATGCAGCAGCTTGGGGTTGAGCCGTTGCAGGTAGGAGACCTGCCTGTCGATGCGCTGAGTCCAGTGGCGCGAGACGCGGTGCCCGTCAGCCTTGGTCGGCGTCTGGTTGTCGGGCAACGTGCGCTGATCTCGTCCAGGCTGAACCCGACCCGTTATCCGGCCCGGATGAACCCGATACGGCACGGCGCGTGACGCGGATACCGTCGTTGGTTCCCGCTGGTTCGCTCGGAGTGAAGGAGTCCGCTGTCTTCGTAGAACCGCAACGCCGATGGCGCGACCCCTGACCGTGTCGAGAGCTTGCCGATCGTCAGGCGGTCGGGCATCCGGTCCATGCGCACTCCCCTGCAATGCGGCTTTACGAAGCACTTGACCTCAACATTACTTGAGGTTGCATGCTTCCACCATGAGCCTGATCTCGACTGATTCTGAGCCGGCTGCCCTGGCGGGGTACGACGACTTACGGCCCCTGATGTCACTGCAGACCGGCGACGAGAAGCATGACGCCTCGTCGACCTCCACCCTCGACGCCATCTGGGTGCTCTATGACAAGATCCTCAGAGTCTCCCCGCAGACGGTGAACGATCCCAGCCGCGACCGCTTCCTGCTGAGCAAGGGGCACGGACCGATGGCCTACTACGCGGTGCTGGCCGCCAAGGGCTTCTTCCCCACCACCTGGCTCAGAAGATTCGGGACGTTCGAGTCGCGACTTGGCTACCACCCGGATCGCAACCTCGTGCCCGGGGTAGAGATCTCGTCGGGGTCTCTGGGCCACGGCCTTCCACTCGGCGTGGGCACTGCGCTAGGACTGCGAGCTCAGTCCCTGGATTCGCGGGTGGTCGTGCTGATGGGCGACGGCGAGCTGGACGAGGGCACCAACGCCGAGGCGATCGCCGTCGCCGGGGCCCTGGAGCTGCACCGGTTGACCGTCGTACTGGTCGACAACCACTCCGCGTCGCTCGGGTGGTCGGGCGGCATCGAACGCCGCTTCGACGTGGAAGGCTGGGCCACGCGGCGCGTCGACGGTCACGACCACGCCGCCCTGGCGACCGTCCTGGGGCCAACCGACGCGGCGTCGCCGACCTTGGTCGTTGCCGAAGTGGAAGCCTCGGCGTGACCCAGACCGTCCGCCGACCAACGGCTCAGGGTCCTGTCTCCATGCGTGAGCAGTTCGCCGCGACCACGACCGACCTTCTCGATGCTGACCGCTCGATCGCGCTCGTCCTCGCCGACATCTCCGAGCAGTACTTCGAGGAGGCCCTCCTGCACCACCCCGAACGGGTGTTCAACCTGGGCATCCGCGAGCAGCTCGCCGTCAACGTCGGCGCCGGTTTGGCGCTGGCCGGGATGCGCCCGATTGTGCACACCATTGCGTCGTTCCTTGTTGAGCGGTCCTTCGAACAGATCAAGCTCGGCTTCAGCCATCAAGACGTCGGCGGCGTGCTGGTGAGCGTCGGGGCGTCGTACGACATCACGCCCGGCGGCCGCACCCACCAGGCGCCGGCTGATGTAGCGCTGATCGACACCCTGCCCGGCTGGGATATTCACGTGCCGGGACACCCCGCCGAACTCGACCGGCTGCTGCGCGAGGCCGCCCAAGGCTCGGGACGGGACTATCTCCGCACGAGCGTCTTGACGAACCGCTCCGCCTACCCCACCGGCGGCTTCCACGTGGTTCGGCGTGGCCGACGGGCCACCGTGATCGCCATGGGCCCGACGCTCGACAACGTGCTCGCCGCGGTGACCGACCTCGACGTCACGGTGCTGTACGCGTCGACGGTGCGACCGTTCGACGCCGAGACGGTCGTGGCGACGCTGAGGACGGCCGACGTCGTGCTCGTCGAGCCGTACGCCGTCGGCACCTCCGCGGCCGCGGTGTCGAGCGCCCTGACCCACCTGCCGCACCGGCTGAAGTCGATCGGCGTCCCCCGCACCGAGCTGCGCCGCTACGGGACACCGGCCCAGCACGAGGCAGCGATGGGCCTCGACCCGGCCGGTCTACGGCGCACGATCGCAGACTTCCTTCGCTAGTTCTGGTCCCCAGGCGGTCCCCTT
>JACCVA010000450.1 GCA_013698435.1 Nocardioidaceae bacterium
CTGACCAGCGCTCAGGGTAGTCGCAGTCGGGGTCGAACACGGCAACGACGTCAGGCACGGACACGGGCAACAGTGGCCCCAACACCGGTAGCCATGTGGCCTCCTTCGAGATGTCCTGCGATCCACCAGGTTGGCGCGGCAGCCGCACCAGGAGCTCTTCACCGAGACGGAAGAGTGCGTTCGTCGAACCGCTCGATGCCAACCAGCGAACCGGGGCGTCAGCGTATGCAGGCATAGCCCGGCCCACCAGGCGGCGGACCAGTTCGGCATCGATCGGGATCTCGTCGGAATGGAGAGCTCCAGCCACCACTAAACTCAATCCCACCGTTCGGTCGTATCGCAACCGAGTTCTCAGACGCACGATATTGCCGCAACAGTGGCGGCGACCCTCGTCCGGACCTGCCGCGATCCGCGTGCTCGAGGACGTTCGTCCTTCCACCGCATGTGGGCCCCCACATCGGCGAGGCGACCGGGGCGCTGGGCCCGGTGCCACACAACGTCAGCTGCGGTCGGTGCGGGTCAGGCTGCGTTGGGTCAGCGATCGCGGGGTACGAGAGGAGTCATGGACTCCACCCCAACTCAGCCGTTCGGCCTCCTCGTCATCGGCAGCGGGCCGGCGGGCGTGCACGCGGCCGCGGCGTACGTCGAAGCCGGTGGCCCGGGCCCGGTCTGTCTCGTCTCGGCCGACCCGGACGAGCCGTACCAGCGACCGCCGCTTTCCAAGGCCGTCCTAGGCGGCAAGGAGCCGGCCGAGGTTACCCCGATTCTTGAGGACGACTCAGCCTGGGCGCGGATCGACCTCCGGCTGGGCACGCGCGTCGAGGCACTGGACACCGACCGGCGACGGGTGAGGACCGACGACGGTCAGGAGCTACCCTACGATCGGCTGATTCTGGCGACCGGGTCCGAGCCGACCGCACTGCCCGGAGTGGATCCCGGTGCGCAGGTCTTCACGCTGCGCACCCTCGAGCACGCCCGCCGTCTCGTCGACGTGGTAGAGGACGCGCGCTCCGTGGTCGTCGTGGGCTCCGGCTTTATCGGCTGCGAGGCGGCGGCCTCGATCGCGGGCCGCGGTGTGCGCACGACCCTCGTCTCCCCGGAGCCGGCACCTCAGGCGGCGCGGCTCGGCGACTGGGTCGGGGCACGGATAGCTGAGTGGCTGGCAGCGGTCGGTGTGGAGATGCGCCCGGGAGTCCAGGTCGAAGGGGTTGAGCCGCGGGGCACGGTTCGTCTCGATGACGGCTCCTTCATCGAGTCGGACCTGGTTTTGGCCGCCGTGGGCGTTACCCAGTCACGAGCCTTCCTCGTGGGGTCCGGCCTGCTAAGTGACCACGGCCGCCTCGTCGTCGACGAGGCGCTGCGGACCAGGGACCCGCGGGTGTGGGTGGCGGGCGACGTGGCGCGGGCACATCATGCCGTGGTGGGGCGTGCTCTGACGGTGGAGCACTGGGGTGATGCGATCACGATGGGCCAGCTGGCCGGCGGCAACGCCGCAACTCAAGGTCCGGGCGGCACTGGGGAGCCGGGTCGGTGGTCCTCTCCGCCCGGGTTCTGGAGCGAGATCGGTGAGCACACCGTGAAGTACTCCGCGTGGGGCGACGGCTTCGATGAGATGCGGGTCGTCGAGCACAGCAAGGGCGCCTTCACCGTCTGGTACGCCGACGCGGTCGGCGAGGTCGTCGGCGTCCTCACCCACGAGAGCGACGAGGACTACGAGCGCGGCGGAGAGCTGTTGGCCCGGCGAGCGAGCCTGAGTGAGGCGCTTGACGCCGCACCGACGGGGGGATCGTCGTGACCGGACCGAATCTCGAACGCTTCGTGCTGGCGCAGCAGGACCGCGAGATCTTCGGGCAGGCACTCGCTGAGCTCCACGCCGGGCGGAAGAGGAGCCACTGGATGTGGTTCGTCTTCCCACAGATGGCGGGGCTCGGACGAAGCGCCGTCGCCCGCACCTACGCCGTGTCCGGCTTGGAGGAGGCTCGTGCCTACCTGGCCCATCCGGTGCTCGGACCCCGGCTCCGGCAGTGCTGCGAAGCCGTTCTCGCCGTCGAGGGCGCATCGGCCGAGCAAGTGTTCGGCTCCGTGGACACGATGAAGCTGCGCTCCTCAATGACGCTGTTCGCCGGAGCCGCCCCGGACGAGCCCCTGTTCGACGAGGTGCTGGAAAGGCTCTTCGGCGGCCAGCCAGACACTGCCACCAACGAGCTGCTTTCCTGACCCACCCGTGCACTTCCACCCACACCCAAC
>JACCVA010000451.1 GCA_013698435.1 Nocardioidaceae bacterium
ACGACGAGATGGACGGCTGTCACAGCGCCAGCTCGTAGCTCGCCCAGGCGATATGGGACTCGTGCAACGTGACGATGATCTTGGTCAGTCGTCGGTCTGCGTCGCCGAACGCCTCATGCACTCGGTCGGCGAGCTGGTCGGCGATGAACTTGGTCAGCGTTTCGGTCGTGCTGTTGCGACCGCTGAAGGCGGCCTCGTCATCGAGGTTGCGATAGGTCAGCGCCGCGAGCACGGCATGCAGCTCGCCGGTGGCTCTTCCGATGTCGATCACGATGCCGTCAGCATCGAGGTCGTCGCTACAGAACGTCGCGTCCACCACGTACGTCGCTCCGTGCAGGCGCTGCGCCGGCCCGAAGACCTCACCGCAGAGACTGTGGGCGATCATCATGTGGTCGCGAACGGTGACACTGAACACGGCTCTACCCCTCGCTGTAGGTGATGGTGTGGCAGAGCGCAGGCAGGCTGCCGTCGGCAAGGCGGGCCATCACCTCGGGCAGGTCCTCGAACGGCGAGCTGCCGGTGAGCAGTGCGTCGAAGGCGGGGTCCCGCAGCAGGCCGAGAGCGAGCGACAGCCGCTCCGAAGCAGACCGGCGGCCACGTCGCGCTGCCGCGACGGCGCCGACCTGGCTGGCGCGGATGCCGAGTCGGGCGGAGTGGAAGGCTCCGCCGAGCGACAGCTGCACCTGCGCGTCGCCGTACCAGCTGAGGTCGATGACCGTGCACTCGGGGGCGAGCAGGTCGAGTGACCGTTGGAGCCCTTCGGACGTGGCGCTGGTGTGCACCACCAGGTCCCGGCCCTCGGCAGCGTCCCCCGGGAGCGTGAAGTCGACGCCGAGGGAGCGGGCGGTCGCGGCCCGGTCGTCGTCGATGTCCACCAGGGCGACCTGTGCCCCCGGGAGCCGGGCGAGCAGCCGCGCGACACAGCAGCCCACCATGCCGGCGCCGACGACCGTGATCCGGTCACCGATCAGCGGTGCGGCGTCCCACAGCGCGTTGACGGCGGTCTCCACCGTGCCGGCGAGGACCGCCCGTTCAGCGGGCACATCCTCGGGCACCACCGCAACCGCCGTGGCGGGCACGACATAGCTGCTCTGGTGGGGGTAGAGACAGAAGACAGTGCGGTCCTTCAGCTCCGGCGGCCCGTGCTCGACGACGCCGACGTTGAGGTAGCCGTACTTGACGGGGCCGGGGAAGTCGCCGTCCTGAAAGGGTGCGCGCATCGCGGTGTACTGGCTCTGCGGTACGCCGCCGCGGAACACCAAGGTCTCGGTTCCGCGGCTCACCCCGGTGCACAGCGTGCGCACTCGCACGTCACCTGGACCTGGCTCGGGGACGGCCGTCGGCTTGATCGCCCCCCGACCGGGTTCGCACAACCAGAACGCGAGCGCGTCACCCGCCACAGCCTTCACCTCTCCGTACCCTTGTTGAACCGAAGTCGTGCCCTTCCCGTATGAGAGTCGTACCCCTAGACACGGAGGCGCGGTGCGTCTGGTTCACGCCGGTCCGGTGACCGCTTCCGTCTGCACGCTTGCCTTGCTGGGCACGCTCAGCATGACCGTTGGTCTGAGCGGCTTCGGGTGGGTCGTGGGCGCCGCCTGCGCCGCGGGCACCAACGTCGGGCTGGCACGGGCACTCGCGCGCCGGCGCCAGCACAGGTTGGGCGCGGCGGACTGGGTGACGCTGACCCGCAGCGTGCTGGTCGGCGGCGTGGCGGCGCTGGCGGCGGAGTCGCTCAGCCAGCCCGTGCCGGTCGCGACGCTGGTGACCTTGTCGGCTTCGGCGCTGGCCCTCGATGCCGTCGACGGTTGGGTCGCCCGGCGTACGCGCACGCAGTCGACGCTCGGGGCGCGGTTCGACATGGAGGTCGACGCACTGCTGATCCTCGTGCTCAGCGTCTATGTCGCGCAGACGACCGGCTGGTGGGTGCTGGCGCTCGGAGGAGCGCACTATCTCTTCTTGGCCGCCGGTCGGGTGCTGCCGTGGCTGCGCGAGTCGCTGCCGGAGCGCTACTGGTGCAAGGTGGTTGCCGCTGTCCAGGGCATCGTCTTGACGGTGGTGGCGGGC
>JACCVA010000383.1 GCA_013698435.1 Nocardioidaceae bacterium
ACTCCGAGCCAGGCCGGGGTGGGATAGCCGCGCCTACGCATGTGCTCGACCACTCTCTGGGCTCGCAACGTCTCGTCCAGGTGGTTGGGGTGTGCCCGGGGCACTGCTTTGAGCACTGCATTTGCCCTTCCGGCCAACTGGACGCGCATGGCGCCCCCATTGACGCCTCCGGGTAGGCGACTGAGACGAGTGACCTCTGCCCCGACCACGCTGGCCACGTCGTCCAGGACCTCGGCCGGCAGCTCTTCGGGATGGGTGCCCTGGTTCATGCTGCCTCCCAAATCCGGCTTTTCACAGTCCAGGGTGTAGGGCGGGTCGGCGCGTCGATCACCGGGTAGGGGTCGAGGTCTTCCGATGATGGGAGTTCTCACACCGCCCATCGGGAGGACCTCGACGTGTCTGACCTTCGCTTGCCCTGACCTGACCACGTTCTGCCGCCTCGACGAGCTCGGGCTCGCGGTGATCGGGCAGCGACTGGATCCTGACCGGGCAGTGCTCGCCTGCCGTGTCGTCGAGCCGGATCAGTGGTGCCGCCGCTGCGGCTGCGAGGGCGTCGCACGCGACACCGTGATCCGGCGGTTGGCGCACGAACCGCTGGGTTGGCGACCCACGACGTTGGAGGTCACGCTGCGCCGCTACCGGTGTGCTGGCTGCGGGCATGTATGGCGCCAAGACACCGGCAAGGCCGCGGAGCCGCGGGCGAGGCTGTCGCGTCGCGGCCTGCGGTGGGCGTTGGAAGGGATCGTGTGTCATCACTTGACTGTCGCCCGGGTCGCCGACGGTCTCGGGGTCGCGTGGAACACCGCCAACGACGCGGTCCTGGCCGAGGGCACGCGGGTCTTGATCGACGAGGCCGCCCGGTTCGACGGCGTTGCTGTGATCGGTGTCGATGAGCATGTCTGGCGCCACACCCGGCGCGGCGACAAGTACGTGACGGTGATCATCGACCTAACCAGCATCCGTGACGGCACCGGGCCAGCGCGTTTGCTGGACATGGTCGAGGGCCGCTCGAAACAGGCGTTCAAGACCTGGCTTGCCGAGCGGCCGACGGCCTGGCGCGACACTGTGGAGGTCGTCGCGATGGACGGGTTCACCGGGTTCAAGACCGCCACCAGCGAAGAGCTTCCCGACGCGGTCGCGGTGATGGATCCCTTCCACGTCGTCCGGCTGGCCGGCGACGCGCTGGACCAGTGCCGACGCCGCGTCCAGCACACTCTTCACGGGCACCGCGGCCGCAAACACGACCCCCTCTATCGTGCGCGACGCACCCTGCACACCGGCGCGGACCTGCTCACCGAGAAGCAACGCCAACGCCTGCACACCCTGTTCGAGTCCGACGTCCACGTCGAAGTCGAGGCGACCTGGGGCACCTACCAACGGATAATCACCGCCTACCGCGAACCCGACCGCACCCGGGGACGCGACCTCATGAGCACGCTGATCGAGTCCCTCAGCGCCGGCGTCCCACACGCGCTGACCGAGCTCATCACCCTCGGACGGACCCTGACCAAGCGTGCAGTCGACGTGCTGGCCTACTTCGACCGGCCCGGCACCAGCAACGGACCCACCGAAGCGATCAACGGCCGCCTCGAACACCTCCGCGGCTCCGCCCTCGGCTTCCGCAACCTCACCAACTACATCGCCAGATCCCTACTCGAATCCGGGGGATTCAGACCCCGACTACACCCTCGATTGTGAAGAGCCGCATTGCCTCAGATGCCGCACGAATCCGTACCATCCAGAGCGCGGCGTGGCCGAGCGTCTCGCAGCGGGGGGACATCCGATCATGCCGCTGTCGGGACGGACGCAGACCTTGTGCCGCTGACGGGCCGGCCGGCCGGCCACACCTCCTCGGGTCTGCGGAAGGCACAAAGGTCCTGGGCGTCGGACGGGAGCTGGGTATCCGACGCCACTGCGTTGCGATCCACAGTCACGGGTGCCGTGGCTGGCCGTTCTGTCGCGACGGCGACGGAGTGGAGGCGAACCGGATCGACGCTTCGGCT
>JACCVA010000014.1 GCA_013698435.1 Nocardioidaceae bacterium
GCAGAGCCGGAGGCCGCCGTCGTTCCCGCGGCGTCCGACTCCGATGAGCCGCAGCCGGCCGACGCGTCGGCGTACGACAGTGAAGAGGCCGTTGACGACCCTGGCAGCGGTGACGACAACCGCGAACAGTGACGAGGAGGTGGGCGCGTGAGTCCAGCTGACTGGGCGACCAAGGACTTCTACCAGGTCCTCGGCGTCTCCAAGAACGCGTCTGCCGACGACATCAAGAAGGCCTACCGCAAGCTCGCCCGCACCCACCACCCCGACTCCAAGCCGGGTGACACCGCAGCAGAGGAGCGTTTCAAGTCGATCTCCGAGGCCTACTCGGTGCTCTCCGACGCGGCCAAGCGCAAGGAGTACGACGAGCAGCGCGCGCTGTTCAGCACGGGCGGCTTCCGCCCACAGCCAGGCAGGTCCGGCGGCAGCTATGACTTCTCGGACCTCTTCGGCGGCAGTCGTGGCGGTGACGGCGGCTTCGCCGACGTGTTCGGCAACGTCTTCGGCGGCGGCACCCGCGCCCGCACCCGCCAGCCTCGTCGCGGACAAGACGTCGAGAGCGAGGTGACCCTCAGCTTCGAGCAGGCGCTCGAGGGCATGACGGTGTCGCTCGCGCTCAGCAGCGAGGCCGCGTGCCCGGCCTGCTCCGGCACCGGGGCGCGCGCCGGCACCGTGCCCAAGGTGTGCCCGAACTGCGAGGGCTCCGGCATGGAGACCGCCCGGCAGGCCGGTGGGTTCGCGATGACCCAACCGTGCCGCGAGTGTCTCGGCCGCGGCCTCGTGGTCGACGACCCCTGCCCGGTGTGTCACGGTTCGGGCCGGGGGACCTCGACCCGGACTGTCAAGGCCCGCATCCCGGCCGGCGTGCGCGACGGCCAGCGGATCAGGCTGCGCGGCAAGGGTGGCCCCGGCGAGACCGGTGGCCCCAACGGCGACCTCTACGTGCTCGCGCACGTCACCCCCCACCCGCTCTTCGGCCGCAAGGGTGACAACCTGACGCTCACGGTGCCGGTGCGCTTCGACGAGGTGGCGCTGGGGGCGGACATCTCCGTCCCGACGCTGGGCATGGGGCCCGTCACTCTCAAGGTGCCCGCCGGCACGCCGAACGGGCGCACGTTCCGGGTCAAGGGTCGCGGCGCGCCCCGGCGCGACGGCACGCTCGCCGACCTGCTGGTGACAGTCGAGGTCGAGACAACGACAGCGCTCGACAATGAAGCGCGGGCGGCAGTCCAGGCGCTTCGTGAGGCGTTGAAGGACCACGATCCCCGCGCCCGCCTGCTGAGAGGAAACCAGGCACATGCCTAGAACCCGCATCACGTTCGAGGTGTCCGACCCCGAGGCACCGGTCTTCGTCATCAGCGTCGCCGCTGAGCTCAGCGGCATGCATCCGCAGACGCTGCGCGGCTACGACCGGATGGGGCTCGTGAGTCCTGGGCGGACCGGGGGCGGGGGGCGCCGGTACTCGGTGCGCGACATCGAGCTGCTGCGCACCGTCTCCGAGCTGACGTCGTCCGGCATCGGCATCGAGGGCGTCCGACGAATCCTCGAGCTCGAGCACCAGGTCTCCGCACTGCGGGCGCGGGTGGCCGAGCTCGAGGCCGACCTGATGGCGGCGTCACATGCCGCCTTGCCGAACCTCCCTGCCGTCCGCACCACGTCGGTCGTGGCCCGGTGGGAGCCGGCACCCTTCGCGCCCCGCTGAAGCGCGCACTGATCTGAGCACGAGACCGAACCACAAAGAGGACCTATGGACGTCAGCAAGTTCACCCGGCGCAGCCAGGAGGCCGTTGCCGCCGCCATTCAGGTCGCCACCTCGGCGGGCAACCCGATGGTCGAGCCCGCACACCTGCTGGGGGCGCTGCTCGCGCAGCCCGACGGCATCGCCGCGCCCCTGCTGCAGGCAGCGGGTGTCGATGCCGCGGCAGTCACGACCGCCAACGCCGACGCGCTGCGACGGCTGCCGACGGCGACCGGCTCGAGCGTCACGTCGCCGAGCTACGCCCGCTCCACCGTCCAGGCGCTGGAGTCCGCCAGCCAGCTCGCAGAGTCATTGGGCGACGAGTACACGTCGACCGAGCACGTGCTGGTGGGTCTCGCCTCGGTCGCCGGCCCCATCAAGGAGCTGCTCGAGTCCGCCGGCGCCTCCGCGGCGGCGTTGCAGGGTGCGTTCGAGGCAGTGCGAGGCGCCGCTAAGGTCACCAGCCCGGACCCTGAGTCGACGTACCAGGCACTGGAGAAGTACGCCGTCGACCTGACCGAGACGGCACGCGAGGGCACGCTCGACCCGGTGATCGGACGCGACAGCGAGATCCGTCGGGTCGTACAGGTCCTCAGTAGGCGGACGAAGAACAACCCCGTCCTGATCGGCGACCCCGGAGTCGGCAAGACCGCCGTGGTCGAGGGGCTGGCGCAGCGGATCGTGGCCGGCGACGTGCCCGAGTCGCTGCGCGGACGCCGGCTGCTGTCGCTCGACCTCGCTGCGATGGTGGCCGGAGCGAAGTACCGCGGCGAGTTCGAGGAGCGGCTGAAGGCAGTGCTCGCCGAGATCAAGGAGTCCGGCGGCCAGATCATCACGTTCATCGACGAGCTCCACACGGTCGTCGGCGCGGGCGCCTCAGGCGACTCGTCGATGGACGCGGGCAACATGCTCAAGCCGATGCTGGCTCGTGGCGAGCTGCGGATGATCGGGGCGACGACCCTCGACGAGTACCGCGAGCGGATCGAGAAGGACGCCGCCCTGGAGAGACGCTTCCAGCAGGTCTTCGTCGGAGAGCCGAGTGTCGAGGACACCATCGCGATCCTCCGCGGGCTCAAGGAGCGTTACGAGGCGCACCACAAGGTGTCGATCGCCGACTCGGCGCTGGTGGCCGCGGCATCGCTATCCGACCGCTACATCTCCGGCCGCCAGCTGCCCGACAAGGCGATCGACCTGGTCGACGAGGCGTCGTCACGGCTGCGGATGGAGATCGACTCGAGCCCGATCGAGATCGACGAGCTCCGCCGCACCGTCGACCGGATGAAGATGGAGGAGTTCGCCCTGGAGAAGGAGGCCGACGCCGGCTCCGTCCAGCGGCTGGGCAACTTGCGTGCCGAGCTGGCAGACCGGCAGGAGCAGCTGCGTGCGCTCGAGACGCGCTGGGAGCGTGAGAAGCAAGGCCTGAACCGGGTGGGTGAGATCAAGCAGCGGATCGACGAGCTGCGCACCGAGGCCGAACGGGCGCAGCGCGACGGCGACCTCGGGCACGCGTCGGAGCTGCTGTACGGCCGGATCCCCGAGCTGGAGACCGAGCTCGGCCAGGCACAGGCAGAAGAAGCCGCCGAACCGGTCGACCTGATGGTCAAGGAAGAGGTCGGCGCCGACGAGATCGCCGA
>JACCVA010000063.1 GCA_013698435.1 Nocardioidaceae bacterium
TCAGCCCGCACCCGTCGAGCGGGCGAAGCTGACCGCCTCGTCCTCCTCAGGGGAGAGCTGCTGGTTCGCGGACCAGGCGGCGATGTTCTTGGCGTAGGTACGCGAGTCACTTCGACCGTGGATGGACGTGAGGACGACCCCGTCGCCGCTGTCGTCGAGCAGGGCCATCGACCAGGACAGGTGTCCGCCCATGTCGCCGAAGGCGTCGTAGCGGACGACCGCGAGGTGGCGAAGCGAGCTGGCGACGTCGGCACGCAGGCCCTGGATGGCGGCGGTGACCTCGTCGGTTGACAGCGGGGTCGTCTTGCGCGGCCGAGGTGTGCTGACCTTGCGGGCCTTGGGGCGGGGGCGGGACCGGCCGGCGCGCACGTACGCCGCCAGCGCCAGCAGCAGCGCCACCGCGGCAAGAGCGAGCGCGAGAATCACCAGCCGGCTCAGCATCTCCTTGTCCCACGGCACGCGAAGAGCCTAGCTTCGCCGTGGCTGACCGCCTCGACATGACCCGCCGGTAGGTATCAGCGGGGGACACGGACCAGCAGCCGGCCGGCCTCGATCTCGGCGCGGATCTGGGTGCCGGCACCGACGATGTCGCCGTCGAGCTGTCGCGGTGTGCTGTGGGCGGCGGTGATGGTGACGGACGTGCCGGTGAACCGGTCCAGGCGGTCGTCGGTACGTCGCCGTCGTGTCATCACCCGCAGCGCCAGTCCCACCCAGCCGAAGAGCCGACCTGGTGCGATCACCACGACGTCGAGGACCCCATCGTCGATCAGTGCGTCAGGCAGCAACGGGATGCCCGCCTGCAGGCTACCGACGTTGCCGATCACGACCGTCCGCGCGCGCCGACGCACCGGCTCGGCACCGTCGACGCTGATGTCCACCCGCACCGCGGGGTAGCGCAGCTGTCTGGCGCCGGCGACGACGTACGCCGGCCAGCCGATCCTGGCCTTCAGGGCGTCCGGGGCGCCGGCCATGATGGCCGCGTCCAGGCCCAGTCCGGCCATCACCACGAACCGGGTGGGCGCCAGCTCGTCTCCTTCGATCCGGACGATGTCGATCGCCCGGTCCTGCCCGTGCAGGACCGTGTCGAGGGCCGGGTCCTGCAGCAGCGGGAGCCCGAGGTTGCGCGCGAGCAGGTTGCCGGTGCCGGCAGGGATGACACCCACCGGGATCCCGGTGCCCGCCATTTCGTTGCAGACCACTCGCACCGTCCCGTCGCCGCCGGCGGCCACGACGATGTCCGCACCCGCGGCCACCGCCGCGCGGGCCATCGACGCGCCGGCGTCGTCGACGGTGGTCTCGAACCACAGCGGGTCGTCGTACCCGGCGGCTGCGACCGCGGCGTTGACCCGCACCTTGAAGGGGCCGGAGTCGATCTTGGTCGGGTTCAAGATGACGGCGAGCGTGGAGTGGGCCTCGGGCACCGAGGACAGTGAGCGCTCGGCGGGCATCGCGCGGTCGGTGCTGATCATCCCGAAGACTGCCGAGATCACGAACACGACCAGCGCACCCAACATCAGCCCGCCGACGACATCGCTGGGATAGTGCGCGCCGACGAAGACGCGGTCGACTCCCACCAACCCGGCAACCGCCAGCCAGACGAACGTCAATGCGGCGCGCAACCGTGGCTGCTTGACCCGCTGCCGCGTGAGCACGATCAGCAGTCCCATCGCGGTCGCGATCGTCGTCGCGTGGCCGGAAGGGAACGACCAGGTGTTCAGCGACTCCGACGCCATGGAGGGACGCGGGCGATGCACCAGGTACTGGTACGCCCCCCTGGCCGCCAAAGCGGTGACGACCGCAGCGGTGATCCAGATCGCAGTCATCGGCTGCCGGCGTACGGCGAACCAGAGAGCCAGGGCCAACGCCAGCAACGCCACCCATCGTGGCTCGGTGGCGATCGCCACGAAGCGGAAGAACCGACCCCAGCCCGTCCCACGCACGGTGTCGGTGGCAGCCCGCACGACGTCGAGGTCGAACGTCATCAGCCAGCCGGCATGCGTCGTCACGAGCACGGTCAAGACGACCAAGGGCGCGGCGATACCCGCGGCGATCAGGGCCGCGCGTCGCTCGGCCTGGGAGTCAGTCACGTCTCGGCTCGTCGGGTCGGATGGGCGGGACGCTGTCGCCCACGCGGAGCTGCCCCAGTTGTCTGCGCCCAGTATGCCGCTCGGGTCCAGGCAGCCGATAACTCGGTCGAGCCACAGCGCAGCGGCTCGATACGCTGGGCGGTGTGATCGACCTCCGCATCCTTCGTAACGACCCCGAGCTCGTCCGAGACGCCCAACGGCGCCGGGGCGAGTCGCCGGAGCTCGTGGACGAGATCTTGGCGAAGGACGAGGCGCGACGAACGACGATCGCGCACTTCGAGATGCTCCGGGCCGAGCAGAAGGCGACCGGCAAGCAGGTCGCGCGGGCCGCTGGCGAGGAGAGGGCCCAGCTGCTTGCCCATACCCGGGAGCTGTCGGCTCGGGTCAAGGAGGCGGAGGCGGCGCAGACCGACGCAGACGGGGCCTACAGGCAGGCCATGAAGCGGCTGCCGAACCCGGCAGCACCGGAGGCGCCGGCCGGTGGCGAGGACGACTACACCGTGATCGAGCATGTCGGCGAGCCGCGCGACTTCTCGGCCGAGGGGTTCGAGCCGCTCGACCACGTCGAGCTCGGCAAGCGGCTCGGTGCGATCGACATCGAGCGGGGCGCAAAGGTGGCAGGTGCCCGTTTCTACTACTTGACGGGCGTAGGCGCCGAGCTGGAGTTCGCCCTCGTCAACATGGCCATGGACCAGGCCCGCAGCGCCGGCTTCACCATGATGATCCCTCCAGCCCTGGTGAAACCGCCGGCGATGGAGGGGACAGGCTTCCTCGGGCAGGCCGCCGCCGACGTCTACCACCTCCCCGGCGACGACTTCTATCTCGTCGGCACGTCGGAGGTCGCGCTGGCGGCGTACCACAGCGACGAGGTGCTCGACGGCGACTCCTTGCCGCGCCGCTACGTCGCATTCAGCCCGTGCTACCGCAAGGAGGCAGGCTCTTACGGCAAGGACACCCGGGGGATCTGGCGGGTGCACTGGTTCGACAAGGTGGAGATGTTCTCCTACACGACCCTCGAGGAGTCGTACGCCGAGCACGAGCGGATGCTCGGCTGGGAGAAGCAGTGGCTCGACAAGCTCGAGCTCGCCTACCGGGTGATCGACACCGCGGCGGGAGATCTCGGGCTCTCCGCGGCGCGCAAGTTCGACTGCGAGGCGTGGATCCCGACCAGGTCCGGGTACGGCGAGCTGACCTCGACCTCGAACTGCACCGAGTTCCAGGCCCGTCGGTTGAACGTCAGGGGCCGGTTCGCTGACGGGATCCGTCCGCTGGCGACGCTGAACGGCACGCTGGTGGCGATCCCACGCGCGATCGTCGCGATTCTGGAGACACACCAGCAGGCTGACGGCTCGGTGCGGGTGCCGGTGGCACTGCAGCCTTACCTGCACGGCCGCACCACCTTGGAACCTGTGCAGTGACGGCGTCTCGCCTCGTCGCGCTCGACATCGACGGGACGCTCGTCGACGCCCAAGAACACATCCGACCGCGGGTGCTCGAGGCCGTCCGCAGCGCCCGCGCTGCTGGGGTGCACATCGTCCTCGCCACCGGCCGGGCGGTGTTCGGCATCACCAGCGTCCTGGACCGACTTGACCTGCACGACGGGCACTGTGTGGCGAGCAACGGAGCGGTCACCTTCACCTACGACCCGGTGGAGATCACCTCCGCGACCACGTTCGATCCTGCGCCGGCGGTGCGCACTGTTCTGGAGGCGGTCCCTGACGCGCTCGTCGCGGTGGAGGTCGTCGGCCGCGGCTACCGCACCAACGCACGGTTCCCGGACGGCGAGATCCAAGGTGAGATGTGGATCGAGCACGTGGACGACCTGGTGGCGGAGCCGGTGACCCGCGTCATCATCCGTGACCCGTCGGCGTCGGCCGAGCACTTCCTCGACCTTGCGGGGCGTATCGGCCTGCACGGCATCAACTACTTCGTCGGTTACACCGCCTGGCTCGACCTCGCCCCCGAAGGCGTGTCCAAGGCGTCGGGGCTCTCGAAGGTCGCGGCCGAGCTCGGTGTCGTGCCGGAAGAGGTCCTCGCCGTCGGTGACGGACGCAACGACCTGGAGATGCTCGAGTGGGCCGGACGCGGTGTCGCGATGGGTCAGGCGCCCGACGAGGTGAAGGCCGTCGCGGACGCGGTCACCGGTCGCTGGGACCAGGACGGGGTCGCGCAGGCCCTAGCCGACTGGCTCTGACGCGGCGGTCGGGCGGGCGGCTGAGACGGACTTGTCAGCCTCAGCTGGACACCGCCGCGCCTGCGGCGGCCTGACAACTCGGTCAGGCCTGGGGCAGGACGACGGTGAAGATCGGGGCCGACGTGGGCTGGGTGGAGCCGCCTTCGGGCTCGACGGTGATAGCAAGGCTGTCGGCGGTGAACGCCGCGTCGGACAGCCGCAGGATCGACTGGTCGCCGGTGAATGTCCCCGCCGGCTTCTCGTCGCCGTTGATCGTCCAGGCCTCGTAGACCTTGTCGTCGGGCAGGTTTGGAAGGCCTTCAGCCACGAATATCGCCTTGCCCAGCCGCTTCGACATCACGACGGTGCCGGTGTAATCGGTCTGCGGGAAACGCCCCGACACGGTGCGGACGTCGTCGGAGCTCAGCAGCCCCGCTATCTCGGTGGTCCCGTTGCGTGCTTCGGCTGCGATGCGCTGGGAGTTCTCGGCATCCTGGTTCGCCTGGTAGGCCCACCCTCCGAAGCCGACCGCGGCGACGACGGCGGCGGCGGCCACCAAGGACGTCGCGACGCGGCGGCGACGAGACGGCCGGAACTTGAGGACGCTGCCCCGCGACGCCGATGATCCGGAGGTGACGGGGATGCGGTCGACCGCATCCGGCGTGGTTGGCTCCTGGCCCGTCTGCGCGATGCGGGCGAGGATTGCGGCCCGTAGCCGAGGGGGCGGGTCAACTGCGACGGTGGTCGACAGCGCGGAGGCGACGGCGCGGATGTCGATGACGTCGGCGGAGCACGCGGCGCACTCGATCAGGTGGCGCTCGAACTCGCGGCTCTCGTCCTGGGTGAGTGCGCCGACGACGTAGGCATGAGCCAAGGAGTGCAGGTCGTTCATGATGCCGCCTCTCCTAGGTGTATGCGTAGTCGTTGCATGGCGTCTCGTATTCGGGTCTTCACGGTGCCGAGGGGCAATTGCAGGAACTCTGCTACCTCGCGCTGCGTCTTGCCCTCGAAGTACGCAAGCTGTACGGCGGTTCGCTGGCCCTCGGACAGCTTCTCCAACGCGGCGCGGACCCGGCGCCCTTCGTCGTTGGCTACCACCTGGTCCACGGGGTCCGGCGCCACCCGCCCGTTGCCCTCCTCGAAGTGCCGCTGTTCTCGCTGTGTGCGCCGCTCGGAGGAGCGAACCCGGTCAACCGCCCGGCGGTGGGCGATGGTGTTCAACCAGGCGGAGACCGAGCCTTGCCTGATGTCGTACTTCGGGGCCAGCTTCCAGGCCTCTACGTAGATTTCTTGCGTCACTTCTTCTGCTTGAGCATGGTCACGAAGTACGTGCAGCACGATGCCGAACACGTTGCGGACCGTCGCTTCGTACAGCCGGGCGAAGGCCTGCTCGTCACCAGCACTCACCTTGGCCATGAGCGGCGCCAGCTCGTGCACTGATGCGGGTGGCGTCGGCATGGGCACTACTGTAAGTCGTGGCCTCGCCTGGACCGAGAACTGGCGAGGCGCACAGCCAAGATGAAGTGCTGCTGTCGTCATCAGGATCTGCCTCTCTGGGTCGGGGAGGAGCCGCGCTGCTTGCGACCCCTCCCCGAGCTTCAGGGAGATCCGCCCACTGATCGACGGCGGCGAGAGCACCGTGTCGATCAGGTAGACAGTGGCGTTCGCGCTGTGCACGCCGCCACAAGCTTGTTGTTCTCAGTAAGGGTAGGAATTGCCTAGCCCTTCACGGCGCCGGGAGTCGCGTCGATGACGCGGCCCCCGACGGCCGTGATGGGCGTGGGTGCTCCACCGACAAGGATCGAAACAGCAAGACGACGCGCCGACTCCGGCGGCAGCCGAAAGGAGGCCGGCTGCGGCACCGAGAGAGATGTCGACGTGTCGCGTGGTGGAGGGCACACGGGGGATTCGGTACTGCGCCCGATGCGGATTGGATTTCTTCGCCGCAATTTTTCGGCTCAGCCTGTGGCGTCCAGCCGACGGAGGCCGCCGGTGACGGCTGGCCCGCCGGAAGCGATCGTTGGGGAGCTAGAGATACATCCCCCGGCTGGGGTCACCCGACTCGTCGGGGCGTTGGCCTTCCGGCCCGCTGGGGCCAGGCATGGAGCCTGGCGGGAGGGCACGCCGCATCTGCTCCAGCTGTGCCCGGGCAGCCATCTGCTGGGCGTAGATGGCGGTCTGGATGCCGTGGAAGAGACCCTCGAGCCATCCGACCAGCTGCGCCTGCGCGATACGCAGCTCGGACTCGCTCGGCGTCTGCTCCTGGAACGGCAGGCTCAGTCGCTCGAGCTCCTCGACGAGCTCAGGAGCGAGCCCCTGTTCGAGCTCCTTGATCGACGCGTGGTGGATCTCGCGGAGCCGGATCCGACTGGCCTCGTCGAGCGGCGCCGACTTCACCTCCTCGAGGAGCTGGCGGATCATGCTGCCGATCCGCATCACCTTGGCTGGTTGCTCGACCAGCTCGGAGATGTGGCTCCCTTCGCCGCTGTCGTCGTCGGGGCCACCGGCGACACCCATGCCACCTTGCCCGACGATGACGACGCGCGGTTCATGGTTCTGCTGGTCTTCTGAGGAGTTCTCGGCAGTCATGGAGCCACCCTACGTGGTGAGCAGCACCTTGCCGATGTGGCTGCTGGCCTCGACCAGCTCGTGGGCGGAGCGGACGTCGTCCAGCGCGAAGAGGTCGTGCACGATCGGGCGGACCAACTTCTCGGCCACCAGCGGCCAGACGTTTTGCTCCACGCTCGCGACGATAGCGGCCTTGCCTGCCCGCGGCCGTGACCGAAGCCCGGTCGCGATCACCGCACCCCGCTTGCCGAGCAGCGTGCGGAGGTCGAGCTCGCCTTTGGCTCCGCCCTGCAGCCCGATCACGACCAGCCGCCCTTCGGTGGCCAGGGCGTCGATATTGCGGCCGAGGTAGCTTGCGCCCATGTTGTCGAGGATGACGTGGGCACCGCCGGGGTCGAGCCCGAGTACCTCCTCGACGAAGTCCTGCTCCCGGTAGTTGATCGTCAGGTCGGCGCCGAGCTCACGACACCGCGCAGCCTTGTCCTCGGAACCGACCGTTGTGGCCACCCTGGCGCCGAGGGCGTGCGCCAGCTGGATGGCCATCGTGCCGATGCCGCCTCCCCCGCCGTGTACGAGGAACGTTTCGCCGGGTTGCAGGGCGGCCAGCATGAACACGTTGGACCACACCGTGCAAACCACCTCCGGCAGCGCCGCTGCCTCCACCAGGTCGACGGACTCCGGCACCGGCAACAGCTGGCCGGCCGGTACGACGACCCGGTCGGCGTACCCGCCACCGGCGAGCAGCGCGCAGACACGGTCACCGACACGCCAACGCTCGACGTCGGCTCCGACGGACTCGATCGTCCCGGAGCACTCGAGGCCGAGGATGTCGGACTCGCCCGCTGGCGGAGGGTAGAAACCCTGCCGCTGCTGGAGGTCTGCGCGATTGACGGCGGAGGCGACCACCGACACCACGACAGTGCCCGGCTCGGCGGCGGGGTCGGGGAACTCGCGCACCTCCAGGACGTCGGGGCCTCCGGCTTCTCGACACACCACTCCGCGCATGGCCCCACCGTAGGCGATGACTCGCTGACGGTACGCCGCCCTTCGGGGCCAAGCGCGGGACGGCTTCAGTCCTCCTGGGTGGCCAGCTCGGTCGCGATGTCGATGCAGTCGGCGATGTCGTCGATCGAGCCCCCACGCATTCCGGCGGCGTACCCCACCAGGAACGTTGTCAGCGGCGCCGCCGGCCGCTCGATCTGGTGGGCGGCGTCGCGCGCAAGGTCGAGGATCGGGTCGATGTCGACCTCGAGCTCCAGCCCCAGCGCGTCGCTCAGCTGCTCGGACCAGCCCGTCAAACTCATCGTTCCTCCAAGATGTGGCGCGAACGGGCAACGTCTGCCCAGGTGTCACAGTCCAGCGTGGTCTCAGAATCGGCTGTGGCCTCGATCAACGTCAAGCGGTTCGTCAAAGCCCGCATCGATGCGCCGTCCGGGTCGCCGAGGGCGTCGACCGCCGCACGCAACGCGGCGGTCCGGTACGCCGCCGCCAACGGCTGGCGGCGACCTGCCCCGTCCACGAACAGCGCGCCGTCTGCGTGTCGCTCATCGGTGACGGCCTGCACCAGTCTGCTGACGTGCTGCTGCGTCAGGAACGGCATGTCACACGCGAGTGCGACGACGACGCCCACGTCGACGTATGCGAGTCCCGTGGCGAGGGCGGCGACCGGACCGCCGCCGGGCGGTACTTCGCTGGTGCCGACTACGTGACCGGGCAGCGGGCGGGCCCCGCCCACGACCACCGTGTGGTGCGCGGCGGCGACGGCGTTGAGGGCCCGGGAGAGCAGACTCACCCCGCCGACCTCCAGCTGACCCTTGTCCACCCCACCGAGGCGCGTCGCTCGACCACCGGCGACCACCACGGCGTCGTACGCTTCCATGCTGGGATCCTTGCACTGGCAGACTGGAGCCGTGCGCGCAGCCGTGGTCCAGTTCGAGGCGTCGACCGATGTCGAGGCCAACCTCGAGGCGATCGGCCGCCACGTGGGAGGCGCTGCCCGCGACGGCGCGGAGCTCGTCGTCGTGCCCGAGGCAGCGATGCACGACTTCGGCGCACCCGACCTGCCGTTGGGCCCGGTGGCGCAACCGCTCGACGGGCCGTTCGTGGCGTCCCTTGGCGAGCTGGCCCGCAAGGCCGGAGTCACCGTGGTCGCGGGCATGTTCGAGCGCTCCGACCATCCGGCGCGGCCCTACAACACGCTGGTAGTGGTGACCCCGAGCGGCGACCTCGCCCACCGCTACCGCAAGGCGCACCTCTACGACTCCTTCGGCTACCGGGAGTCCGACCGGCTTACGGCCGGCGCATTCGAGCCGGTGTTGGTGCCGATGGGGGAGCTGACGCTCGGACTGATGACGTGCTACGACCTGCGCTTCCCGGAGGTGTCCCGGGCGTTGGTGGACGCCGGTGCTGATGTGCTCGCCGTCCCGGCGGCGTGGGTGCGCGGCCCGCTCAAGGAGGACCACTGGACGACGCTGCTGCGGGCTCGGGCGATCGAGAACACGGCGTACGTGGTCGGAGCGGGACAGACGGGCCAGACCTACATCGGTTGCAGTGCGGTCGTCGACGCGATGGGGGTGGCGGTCGTCGCGATGGGCGCCGAGGAGGGTTATGCCGTCGCCGACCTGCAGGCCTCGCACCTCCACGAGGTGCGGCGCCGCAATCCCTCACTGGCGAACCGTCGCCTCGCCACGTGACAGGGTCCAGCCAGGTCTCGTCGCCTGGCCGCCGCAGACGGTCCGCTGCGCCAGCACCGCGCGCTGCTGCGGCACCGGTCACGCCTTCCCGCCCCCGGTCGGGTCCGTTGCGCACGACGCTGACCATCATGTTCGTGCTCTTGTGGCTGGCCGCCGTCGTGATGTCAGCAGGGCACTTCGCGACGGACGTCGGCTGGTGGCAGCAGTCAGAGGTGGTGTCCCGGGCGGCGGCGACCACAGCGACCTGGGCCGGGGTGGTCGTCTTGGCCCGGCGGGCAGGCGGCAGGTTCGTGGTGATCGGGCTGTTCGCCGCCGTCGTGCTCGCCCTGGTGGTGGCCTTCCCCGAGGAGTGGGCGCTGGCGGGTGCCGCGGTGACCGCGGCGTGCGTCTACGGCGTCCTCGGCATGCTGCTGACCCGCCCTGCCGGCGGCCTTCGCGTCCTCGTCGAGCTCGTGGTGTGCGTGCTGGTGGGAGTCGCTGGGGCGCTGGTGGTGTCGGGGTACGACGTCGGCCTTCGGCCGTTCCGCTTCCGGATGCTCGTGCTGGCGATGGTGTTCGTCGCCGCGTTCGTGCTCGCCTGGAGACTCGGTCACGGCGTCGGCAGCCTGGGGCGCCGTGGGCTGGTGCTGATTATCGGCGGGGGACTGCTGGTGGTGGCGTCGGTCGCCTACACCCAGGCGATCCGGGAGTGGGGATCGCCGGAGCTGGTGCAGGGCCTCGTCGACGCCAAGACCTGGGTTTCGACCAACCTGGGGGCGGTGCCCCGGCCCATCGAGGCGCTGGTGGCGTTCCCGGCTCTGGTGTGGGGCGTCGTCGTACGCAGTCGTCGGCGTCAGGGCTGGTGGATGTGTGCGTTGGGGTCCCTGGGCGCTGCCGGTGTCGCCACCTCGCTGGTCCAGCCGCGGATCAGCCTCGCGGAGGGGCTGACGGCGACCGGGTACGACGCCTTCGTGGGAGCCGTGGTCGGTCTGCTGGTGGTCTCCATCGACCGGCTGCTGACCCGGACGGGGGGACGACGCGCCCAGACGAGCACGGCAGCCCTGGCGCGACCGGAGCCGCCCCGGTTCGCCCCCCTGCTCTGAACTCCGATTCGTCCGACTGACCGGGGAGCGGCCGCGCGGCCGTCGGCCGGACGAATCCGGGGGTCGGGGCAGGCGGGGTGGAGGTGGCCGGTCTCCGAATGGAACAATCGCTGGCGACGGCTGCGTGCAGCCTGTCCGGGAGGGGTGCCGGAGCGGCCTATCGGAACCGCCTTGAAAGCGGTCGCTGGCAGTGATGTCAGCCGCGGGTTCAAATCCCGCCTCCTCCGCCAGGTGTGGCGACCTCGCAAAACCTCACGAGGAGGTCGTACGCCGACGTAGCGACGACGAACCGACAGGCAGGCCATGACCGCCACCCCTGGTACCACCCGCTACCGCTGGCCGCGGCCGCTGGTGCTGCGTCTGGTCGGGATGGGGCTGGCCCTGCTGGGCGCTGCCTGGGTCGTCGGGGCAGCCGTCGACAAGTTGTCCGGCGGCGGTCTCGGGTCGACGGTGCCGCCGCTCGCCCTGGTCATGACCGTCGTCGTGCTCGGTGCGGCGGCCTGGCTCGTCAGCCGGCCGCCGATGGTGCTGGAGCTCTCTGTGGGCGGCTACCGACTGCACCATCTGCGGGGAGGGGGCGTGTCGTCCGCGGGCTGGCGAGACGTCGAGTCAGCGCAGACGCAGGACACCGCCGACGGACCGGCACTGGTGATCACGCTCAGCGACGGTAGGCGGTCGGTGGTCCCGCGGGCCCTGCTCGGCGGCCGCGCCGAGGAGGCAGCAGGCGAGGTGCGCGGGCGGCTCGACGCTGCCCACGGTTACCGCCCGCTGTAGGGACGACTGAGGTCGATGGGAGACTCGACCGCGCAGGCCGATACTCTGTGGCGGCGCCTGGAGGTGTCGCATAGTGGCCTAGTGCGCCCGCCTGCTAAGCGGGTTGAGGTTAATCCCTCTCGCGGGTTCAAATCCCGCCACCTCCGCCAACGCGTGACGAGCGCCTCGCCGGTGAGCCCACCGTCGGGGGCGCCGTCGTGCGGCTGCCCCTGCGTGAGCGTGCCGCCGCGGCCGCGACGGTACCTTGACGTATGGGGTCGCGGGGCACGCCCGGTGTGATGGCAGCGATGTCGCTGCTGAGCCTGCTCGTCGGCTGCACCTCGAGTCCCGAGCCGGCAGCAGGGAGTCGGCGGCCGGCGACCAGCCAGCCGGCCACTTCGACCTCCCCGCACGTGCCGCCTGGTGAGACGACGGAACCGCCGACCTATACCCAGCCGCTGGTGCTGGCCGTGCACCGTTCCCGCGGCGACCTCGACGTCAGCGAGCGGCTGGCCCGGAGCATTGCCAAGGGTGCGCCGACGAGCTGGGCGCAGCTGGCTGCGGGCCCAGGTCGGGCCGACGTACGCCGAGGCGCCGGCTCGCTCCGTGCGGCGACCCGCGATTCCGCGGTGATCGCGGTGGTGACCGCCTCGCGTGTGACGCCCCTGGTCTCGACGGTTTCAGTCGACGGAGTCGACCCGCTGCGCTCGCCGGAGGCCTACCCGCTGACCACCTCGACCCCGAACGAGCCCGCACCTCCTGCGGAGGTGACCGTCGTCGGCGACATCATGATGGGCCGTGACGTCGGTGACGTGCTCGCCGCGCATGGTGACCTGGGAGCCCCGCTGCGTCCGCTGCGACGCCGGTTGGCGCGCGCCGACCTCACCATCGGGAACCTCGAGTCGACGCTCAGCTCCGACGGCGTCCCGCAACAAGACGACTCCTTCGCCGCCGACCCCGACGTCCTGCACGCGCTCGAAGACACCGGCTTCGACGTGCTGTCGCTCGCCAACAACCACACGGGCGACTTCGGCGAGCGCGCCTTCCGCCAGACCTTGCGCCGCGTCGACACCAGCACGATCGAGCGGGTCGGCGCCGGCCTCGACCGCCAGGGTGCCTGGCGGCCCGTGGTCGTGAGCCGCGCCGGGGTGAGGTTCGGCCTGGTGGCATTC
>JACCVA010000112.1 GCA_013698435.1 Nocardioidaceae bacterium
CTTTGACCCCCCGGCCACCACGAGGCAGGGTGGCCGCGACGTAGCGGGCGAGCCGAAGTTTGTCGCGCACGGTTCCGGTGATGCCGAGCAGCCCGCTACCGGTGTCACGAAAGGACCTCCGCGGGTCCGCAAGTACCGTCCGCCCACCCCTGCGCGCAACCACGACGCCGGCGTCGAAGGGGCAGAGGGCCAGGGCGGCTACGTCCACGAACCCGTCGAGTGCCGGGTACGCCGGGTTGAGCAGCTGGAAGCCGCGGTCGAACTGCATACCGTCGACCCGATCCGTGCGCACCCGCCCCCCGGCACCGTCGGACTTCTCCAGCACCACCGTGTCCACGCCGGCACGGGTCAGGTCGACCGCGCAGGACAGCCCCGCCAACCCGGCGCCGATCACCAACACTTCATGGTGGTCCATGCCGGCTCAGCTCCTCGACGAGTGTGGACGCCATCTTGCCTGAGCGGTCAAGCCCGGCGGACAGGCGAGCCCCCGTACAGACGGCGTCTCGCGCACCGCCCTCGGGCATAGACGATGCCTGCTCGGTCGGTCGGTCAGATTCCTCAACCGAACGGTCAAATTCGTGGCTGACCCCTTCACGTCGTACCGCTGCTGCCTTAGCGTCGGCCGGGCATAGGGATTCCCCCGAAGCGGCAAACCCGTCGAAAGGCGGGGACGCAAAGCCACGGAGCCTGCACCAGCAGGCCAGCCGGGTTACCGAACGGGAGTTGAGCAGCACGTGAGCACGCCATCCACACTCGCGCCGACTGAGGCCGCCACCGACACAGCCGGTCCGTCCCGCCGTACGGTCATCGCCGGCGCCTCCGTCGCCGCCGCCGCCGTCGCAACCGCACCGCTCTTGCAGGCACCCGCCGCCGAGGCGGCCTACTTACCGGCTGTCCGCTCCTACGTCAAGACGCGGACACCGTCGCCGGCAACGCGCCACATGGGCAACCGCTTTGCCTACGGCTACACCCCGGCCCTAGGACGGCAGATCCGGGCCGCCGGCGGTCCGAACGCATGGTTCAACAAGCAGCTCGACCCCGCCAGCATTGACGACCCCCGTACCCCCGCCTTTGCGAGCTGGTTTCCGACGATAGGGCTCAGCGCTTACGAGCAGTTCGAACACCAGCGCCATGACCGGGGCTGGGGCTGGAACGTGCAGGTGAACGAGGCCCGATGGACCTTGCTACGCCGCATCCACTCACAGCGGCAGGTCCACGAGGTGATGGCCGAGTTCTGGCTCAACCACCTGCACATCGCCGCCGACTCCACCCTCACCTGGCTGTGGCGGCACGACTATGACGCGCTGATCCGCAGCCACGCGCTGGGGCGCTTCGACGAAATGTTGAAGGCCGCCATCGTGCATCCGGCGATGCTGGTCTTCCTTGACGCCGACCTGTCGCAGATCGAACGCCGGGTGCGTGCCAACGGCGACGTCATCGTCACCGACAAGATCAACGAGAACCTAGGTCGCGAGCTGCTCGAGCTGCACACCGTCGGCAGGACGGCAGGTTACGACGAGGACCAGGTGAAGACCTCGGCCCGCATCCTCACCGGATGGACCGTCGACCGCTTCAGCACCTGGAAGTGGCACTACGACCCACAGCGACACTACCGAGGGCCGGTTCGCGTGCTCGGCTTCAGTGACGACAACAGCCAGCTCGACGGCCGCGAGGTGCTCAACCGCTACCTGCACTACCTGGCCCACCACCCGGCGACCGCGCAGCGGATCGCTCGCAAGCTGGCTATCCGGTTCGTGTCCGACGACCCCTCGCAGACGCTGATCAACCACCTCGCCGACGTGTTCAGCAGCACGGGCACTGACATCAAGGCAACCCTGCGTGCGTTGGTTGCGAGCCGGGAGTTCCAGCAGTCGGCGGGAAAGAAGGTGCGCACACCCACCGACGACCTCGTGGCGACGTTCCGAGTGCTCGGTGCGACGATCAACCGGCCAGTAGGCGGACTCGACGCCGCCAACGCACTCTACTTCCTCGCTCAGAACATCGGCGCGGTTCCGTTCGGGTGGCCGCGGCCGGACGGTCAACCGGAGATCGGCGACGCCTGGTCGTCGGCGGCGAGGATGCTGGGGTCGTACACAGTGCACAACGGGATTGCCGGCCACTGGCGGCCCGTCACCGGCATCGACTACCGGTCACACGCCTCCTGGCTGCCTCAGCGCACCATCCGGTTCGACCTGCTCGTCGACCACATGTGTCGGAAGATCCACGGCCGCGGAGTGACCAGGCAGCTGCTCGGCGCCGCCTGTTACGTGGTGGATATTACGCCCGGCGAGAAGATCACCCGCGACCACGGCCTGGTCCAGTGGAAGATGCCGCGACTGATCGGGCTGCTTCTTGACACTCCCCAACACCTGATGAAGTGACGGCGATCCGATGACTCCGCAGACCCCTCCCGCCTGCTCGTGCCCCGAGTACGGCACGTCGCGCCGTGCGTTCCTGACCCGCGCAATGGCCGTCGGTAGCGCGACCGTGGCGACGACCATGTTCGGTGACACGTTCCGCCAGACGGCCTACGCCGCCACCAACGGCAACGTGCTCGTGGTGCTGTCGCTGCGAGGCGGCTGCGACGGCCTGTCGCTGGTGGTCCCGCACGGTGACCCGGCGTACGCCGCTGCCCGCCCCAGCATCGCCGTGCCCACCGCTCCACTCCTCGGCAAGGACACGATGTTCGGGCTGCACCCGGCGCTGAAGCCGCTGGAGTCTATGTGGACCAGCAAGAAGCTGACCGCGATCCATGCCACCGGACTGCAGCAACCCAACCGGTCGCACTTCTCCGCCATCGAGGCGGTCGAGGACGCCGATGCCGGCTCCAGCACCCGCACCGGCTGGATAAACCGGCTGATCGGACTCGACACCTTCACGTCACCGGTAGAGGCAGTCACCATCGGCAGCGGAGTCCAGCCGTCGTCGATGTACGGCCCGCAGCCCACGCTGTCGGCACTACGCGCCGACGACATCGAGCTGTCCGGCGCCAACGACCCCGACGGCATGGCCGGGCGACGCCGCGCGCTGAACCAGGTCTGGGGCAACGCCAACGGGACCCTCGCCGTGGGCGCCCGCTCCACCCTCACGACGACCGCAACGATCGGACCCCGGCTGCAGCGCACGTACACACCTGCCAACGGTGCGACGTACCCGCAGAGCGAGCTTGGCCGCGCGATGTCTGACACGGCGCGCCTGATCAAGGCTCAAGTTGGTGTCGAGGTCGTCACCCTCGACTACGGCAGCTGGGACATGCACTCCAGCATGGGCACGCTCGACGGGGCGGGCAGCACCTTCAACGGCATGGCCGGTCAGATGGCGCTCGCCCTGAAGGCGTTCTTCACCGACCTCGGCACGGAGGGCAACCGCGTCACGTTGGTCACGCTCACCGAGTTCGGTCGCCGGCTGCACGAGAACGGCGCCCGTGGCCTCGACCACGGTTGGGCGAACGCTACGTTGCTGATGGGAGCCGGCGTGAACGGCGGCAAGTACTACGGCACCTGGCCCGGGCTCGACGCCAACTCCGTCGTCGACGGCGACCTCGCCGTCACCACCGACTACCGCAGCGTGCTGTCGGAGATCCTCGTCAAGCGGTTCAACGTGAGCACCAGCAAGGTCTTCCCCAGCTTCATCCCGGAGCCGATCGGCGCCGTCTCCGCCTGACCGTCACCTCTGCGATTCGTCCGACCGACGGCGGGCTCTCGTAGCCTGCGTCAGCCGGACGAATCAGAGGGCAGCGTGGGTGTGACCGCTGCTGCCGTTGGCGTGGGGGCCGAAAGGGATGGTGCCTTCGGCGTCTGTGTGCTGGTGGTCGTCGTTGTGGTCGGCGTCGGTTCGGCTGGCAGCGGGGACAAGGACGTGACTGCCAGAGCCGTCACAAAACCATCAGTTGTGGTCACGGTGACAAATTTCGGCCCGGTCGACGACGCCTTGCAGCTCCTGACGCAGTGACTCGGTGATCTCGTCCTCGTCGTAGTCCTGGTCCGGCAGGTCGGGGGAGAACTTGACCGGTGTTTCGTCGACGCAGAAGGTCGTGTTGCAGTTGACGAGCCCGCCGGTAAACGACTTGCGCACCGGTGCCGGTGCCGGTGCCGGTGTCGGCCTCGGCGTGGGCGTCGGTGTCGGTGTCGGTGTCGGCCTCGGCGTTTGCGTCGGCTCGGGGGTCGCTGGTGCCGGGGGGCGGTCGGCGTGGGCGCGGCGGCTGCGGCTGCGGGTTGGGGCTCGGGGCCGGTGCGGGCTGCGGTGACGCCTGGTGCCGGGGTTTCAGGTACGCAGCCGGTGCCGGGGACGGGTCGGGTGGCCTGCGGCGGTGAGATGCCGGGCTGGCGCGATGAGGTCGACGCGGGTGGTGGGTGGACTGGCCATCCGGCGTCGGCTGTTCGAGGCGGGTCTCGTGGGAGCGGCGCGGGCTTCGGTGGTGCGGCCGCTTCGACTTCGGCGGTGCCACGTCGTTCGGGACGACGTCGACGACACCGCTGTCGTAAGCGTTGGCCAACGTGAGGACGAGGTCGACGTACTCGTTGGACTGGTTGTAGCGGAACACCGCTCCGCGCGCCTGGGTCAGCACCCGCATGTCGGCGCCGCCGCCGCACAGGTAGCGGGCGGTGGCCAGGGCGGCATCATCGAAGTCACTCGGGTTGAGCTTGCCGTTGCCGTCGCCGTCCGCACCCACGACCGCCCAGGTGCTGGGGATGAACTGCATCGGGCCAACCGCGCGGTCCCACACCCGGTCGTGATCGAGCTTGCCGTGGTCGGTGTCGTGGATGGCTGCCACCGGGCCGACTCCGTCGAGTGGCAGACCGAGGATGAGCGGGTACGTCGTGCCGTTGGCGAGCACCGACGCGCCACCGAACTTGCCGTGCGCCGACTCGACCTGGCCGATCGCCGCGACCACTCCCCAGCTCAGGTGACAGGAGGACGCCACCTCCGCAGCCGACCGCCGGTAGGCACGCAGCGCCGCCAGTGGCACGTCGTAGGTGGTGTTGGCGCTGATCTCGAG
>JACCVA010000160.1 GCA_013698435.1 Nocardioidaceae bacterium
GGTGCCGGTCTGCGTGGCCTACGAGGTCGACGGCGTACGCCACGACGAGATGCCGGTCAACCAGAGCGACTTCCACCACGCACGGCCGGTCTACGAGGAGCTGGCGGGGTGGTGGGAGGACATCTCCGGCGCCCGTACGCTCGCCGACCTCCCGCCCAACGCGCGCGCCTACGTCAGCGCGGTGGAAGAGATGTCGGGCGCGCGGATCTCAGCCGTAGGGGTCGGTCCGGGTCGCGACGAGACCGCCGCCATCCACGACCTCCTCTGACCGTCGGCCGTTGCCCGCTGCGGCGGTGCCGCGTTTGCCATGTGAACAAGCCAGCTGCCCTGTTCACATGGCAGATCTGCGTTGTGAACAAGCCATCTGCATTGTTGACATGGCAAACTTCGCCCGTGAGGGTGCTGGTCATCGGGGGAGGCGGACGCGAGCATGCGCTCGCCGCGACCCTGGTACGCGACCCCGAAGTGGAGTCGCTGCATGTGGCTCCCGGCAACCCCGGTATCAGCGCTGTCGCTGACCTGCACGATGTCGACGCCCTCGACCCCGCGGCGGTGACTGCGCTGGCTCGGCGCCTCGACGCCGACCTCGTCGTGGTCGGCCCCGAGGCGCCGTTGGTGGCAGGGGTGGCCGACGCCGTTCGAGAAGCAGGGATCGACTGCTTCGGCCCTAGCCGAACGGCAGCCGCGATCGAGGGGTCCAAGGCGTTCGCCAAGGACGTGATGACCGCGGCAGGCATCCCCACGGCGCTGGCCCGCGTCTGCGAGAGCGCGGCAGAGGTTGCCGAAGCGCTGGAGGTGTTCGGGCCGCCGTACGTCGTGAAGGACGACGGTCTCGCGGCCGGCAAGGGCGTCGTGGTCACTGACGACCGCGCCCGGGCGGCGGCGCATGCGCAGGCGTGCGGTCGTGTCGTGGTCGAGGACTATCTCGACGGCCCCGAGGTGTCGCTGTTTGCGATCTGCGACGGAAGCACGGTGCTTGCGATGCAGCCTGCCCAGGACTTCAAGCGGCTGCTCGACGGCGACGCCGGACCCAACACCGGTGGGATGGGTGCGTATACGCCGGTGCACGGTGCGCCGGACGGGCTCATCGAGGAGGTGACGCGGCGAGTGCTGCAGCCGGCCGTCGACGAGCTGGCCCGGCGCGACGCCGCGTTCGTCGGCCTGCTGTACGCCGGGCTGGCGCTCACCTCGCGTGGTGTCCAGGTGGTCGAGTTCAATGCCCGGTTCGGTGACCCCGAGACGCAGGCTCTGCTCGGGCTGCTCGACAGCCCGCTCGGGCAGGTCCTTGCCGCCGCGGCGGCGAGAGGTGGGCTCGCCGACGTCGGACCGCTGCGCTGGAAGCCCGGCGCCGCGGTGACGGTCGTGATGTCGGCAGCCGGCTATCCCGAGTCACCGCGCAGTGGTGACGCCATCACCGGCATCGAGGCGGCTGAGCGCCTCGACGGCGTGCACGTCTTCCATGCCGGTACGACGACGGGACCCGACGGGCTCGTGACGTCGGGTGGTCGCGTGCTCGCGGTGACCGCCACCGGGCCGGACGTGGCGGCCGCGCGGGCGTCGGCGTACCGCGGCGTGCAGCGGGTCAGCTTCGCTGGAGCGCACTACCGCACCGACATCGCCGCACCGCAGCACCCGGCCGAGCAGGTGCGCTAGGGAGACCGCGGCAGTGCTGGGATACTCGGCAGCGTGACGATCTCGAACCTGCTCGCCTCGCGTTATGCGTCGGCCGCGATGCGGGACATCTGGTCGCCCGAGTGCAAGGTGGTCGCTGAGCGACGACTCTGGATCGAGGTACTCCGAGCCCAGCGCGACCTCGGCGTCGACGTGCCCGCAGGCGTCATCGAGGACTACGAGCGGGTCGTCGACCGTGTCGACCTCGACGCGATCGCCGACCGCGAGCGACGCACCCGGCACGACGTCAAGGCACGCATCGAGGAGTTCAGCGCCCTCGCTGGTCACGAGCACATCCACAAGGGCATGACGAGCCGCGACCTGACCGAGAACGTCGAGCAGTGGCAGATCCGGCGTTCGCTGGAGCACATCCGCGCCAGGGTCGTCGCCGCCATCGCCAGGCTGGGGGAGCTGGCCGCGCAGCATCGCGCGCTCGTGCTGGCGGGACGCTCCCACAACGTCCCCGCCCAGGCAACCACGCTCGGCAAGCGGTTCGCCACCATCGCCGACGAGCTGATGGTCGCGTTGCAGCGCCTCGACGAGCTGATCGCCCGCTATCCGCTACGCGGCATCAAGGGCCCGGTCGGCACCTCACAGGACCAGCTGGACCTGTTCGACGGCGACACCGCGAAGCTGGCCGAGCTCGAGCGTCGGGTCGCCCAGCACCTCGGCTTCGCGCACGTGTTCACCAGCGTCGGTCAGGTCTACCCCCGCTCGCTCGACTTCGACGTGGTCGCGGCGCTGGTCCAGACGGTGGCAGGACCGAGCAACCTTGCGACGACGATCCGGCTGATGGCCGGCCTCGAGCTCGTCACCGAGGGGTTCCAGGCGGGTCAGGTCGGCTCGAGCGCGATGCCCCACAAGATGAACACCCGCTCCACAGAGCGCGTCAACGGGCTCGCCGTCGTCCTGCGCGGCCACCTCGCGATGGTCGGCGAGCTCGCCGGCGACCAGTGGAACGAGGGCGACGTCTCGTGCAGCGTCGTACGCCGGATCGCGCT
>JACCVA010000162.1 GCA_013698435.1 Nocardioidaceae bacterium
GGAGCAGGGTCTCGTAGCCCTCGTCGTGCTCCTTCTTGCCGTGCTCGACCTCTTCGTCGTCGATCGCGTCCTTTCGCTCGAGCTGGCCGTAGACCTCGGCCTCCTCGGCCTCGCCGTGCGCGACCAGTAGAGCCGAGATGGCAGCCACGACAGCGCGACGGTCGGACGTCACGTCGCGCAGCTCTCGCAGCAAGTCTTCGAAGAGACGGTGGTCGTCGAGGATGAGCTCGACGACGTCGCCCTCGGTGGGGCGCGGGATGTCAGCAGTCATGTCTTGACACTAGTGGCGGCCCTGGCGGGCCACCCCCCCCGCCAGTGCACGGACGCGAGAGGATCGCCAAGTGACCCATGTCGAGCAGCTGCTCCGGGGGCCGGTGCTCGAGGTCGCTCCTGCGATGCTCGGCTGGGAGCTCTCGCACGACACCCGCGAGGGCCATGTGACGGTGCGGCTCACCGAGGTGGAGGCGTACGCCGGCGAGGCCGACCCGGCCTCGCACGCGTCCCGCGGCCGGACTCTCAGGACCGAGGTCATGTTCGGCCCGCCCCGGCGGCTGTACGTCTACTTCAGCTACGGCATGCACTGGTGCGCGAACATCGTTGTCGGTGTCGACGGTGAGGCGTCGGCCGTGCTGCTGCGAGCCGGCCGCGTCGTCGAAGGGATGGAGCTGGCTCGCGCCCGCCGGCCGCCCGGCACGTCTGAGCGCTCGTTGGCCCGCGGACCGGCCTGCCTTACCCAGGCGCTGGGGATCGGCAAGTCACACAACGGGGCCGACCTTTGCGGCGAGTCGCCGCTGACCCTGACTCCCGGGGAGCCGGTGTCGGCGATCTCGTCGGGCCCCCGCGTCGGAGTCAGCCTCGCCGCCGAGGCGCCGTGGCGGTTCTGGATTACCGGCGACGAGACTGTGTCGGCGTACAAGCGCAGCCCCCGCGCGCCCGCGTGAAGTCGTCTGGTCCGGACGGTGCAGCTACTGCTGGCTAGGGTTGGAACGCTGTTGGCCCGGATCGGCGCTCAGGAGCGCAACTACGTATCAAAGGTGAAGCCGCCGGTGGCCCGTCATGAGGGCGAGCCCGTGGCCCGTCCCCAGAGACCATCAGGCCCGAGCAGCGCGCGGAGCTCGGCGAGCTGCTCGGTGACGCGCGCGGGCGCGGTCCCGCCACGAGCGTTGCGGGCCGCCAGCGACCCTTCCACCGACAGCACGCTGCGCACATCCGGCGTCATGAGCGGGGAGACCTCCACCAGGTCGGCGTCGGTGAGGTCCGCCAGGTCGACGCCGCGCTCCTCACAACGGCGTACGCACGCGCCCGCGTGCTCGTGCGCGTCACGGAACGGAACTCCCTGCTTGACGAGCCACTCGGCGACGTCGGTCGCGAGCGAGAAACCTTGAGGGGCGAGCTCGGCCATCCTGTCCGTGTCGAACCGCAGCGTGCGAACCATCCCGGTGAACGCCGGCAGCAGCACCTCCAAGGTGTCGATCGAGTCGAACACCGGCTCCTTGTCCTCCTGCAGGTCCCGGTTGTACGCGAGCGGTTGCGCCTTCAGGGTGGCGAGCAGACCGGTGAGGTTGCCGATGACCCGCCCCGCCTTGCCCCGGGCGAGCTCGGCGATGTCGGGGTTCTGCTTCTGGGGCATGATGCTCGACCCGGTCGAGTAGCCGTCGTCGAGCCGGGCGAAGCCGAACTCCCGCGTCACCCACACGATCACGTCCTCGGCGATCCGGGACACGTCGACGCCGATCATCGCCGTCACGAAGGCGAACTCCGCAACGAAGTCCCGTGAGGCGGTGCCGTCGATGCTGTTGGCGCTAGAGCCGGTGAACCCGAGCTCGTGCGCCACCTCCTCAGGGTCGAGACCAAGCGTCGAGCCGGCCAGCGCGCCCGAGCCGTACGGCGAGTCCGCCGCCACCCGGGCGTCCCAGTCGCGCAGCCGGGTGAGGTCTCGCGCCAGCGGCCAGGCGTGCGCGAGCAGGTGGTGGCCCAGCACGACCGGCTGCGCGTGCTGCAGATGGGTCCGCCCGGGCATCGGCGCGTCGACGTACTCCTCGGCCCGGTCGGCGAGCACCCCTGCGAGGTCGGCCACCAGCCGCCCGAGCACGCGGGCGTGGTCGCGCAGGTAGACCCGCAGCAGGGTGGCGATCTGGTCGTTGCGGGAGCGGCCGGCGCGCAGCCGGCCGCCGACGTCGGGCCCGACGATCTCGACGAGCCCACGCTCCAGCGCGGAGTGGACGTCCTCGTCGTCGGGCACGGCTGCGAACGCCCCCGTCTCGACCGCAGCCCCGAGCTGGTCGAGACCCGCGAGCAGGCTCCGCACGTCGTCGTCGCTCAGCAGCCCCGCCGTCGCCAGCGCCCGTGCGTGTGCCCGTGAACCAGCGATGTCGTACGCCGCCAGCCGCCAGTCGAAGTGCGTCGACCGGCTCAGCGCAACCAGCTCCGGGGACGGTCCGCCGGAGAAGCGGCCACCCCACAGCCGGTTCTCACTCGTCATGGAGTGGTCGGTCCACCGGCCGTCGTGCCGACCCGCTGGTCGCGGCGGGCGGCAATCTTGCTGGGCAGCCCCCACAGCTCGACGAATCCCTTCGCCAGCGACTGGTCGAACGAGTCACCCTCGTCATAGGTCGCCAGGTTGAAGTCGTACAGGCTGGTGGCCGAGCGACGACCGGTCGCGACGGCCTTGCCGGCGTGCAGGGTGAGCCGGATGTCGCCGGAGACGTGCTGCTGCGACGAGTCGACGAAGGCGTCGAGCGAGCGTTTCAGCGGCGAGAACCACTGGCCGTCGTAGACCAGCTCGCTCCAACGCTGCTCGACACCCTTCTTGAAGCGGCCGAGCTCGCGCTCGACCGTGACGCTCTCGAGTTCGCGATGTGCCTCGATCAGCACGAGCGCGCCCGGCGACTCGTACACCTCGCGGCTCTTGATCCCGACGAGCCGATCCTCGATGACGTCGAGCCGGCCGACACCCTGAGCACCGCCGCGCCGGTTGAGCTGCTCAATCGCCTGCAGCATCGTGACGTGCTGTCCGTCGATCGCCACCGGCACCCCGTTGTCGAACGAGATGACGACCTCATCGGAGTCGCGGGGCGTCGCGGGGTTGTCGGAGTACGCGTACACGTCCTCGATGGGAGCGTTCCAGATGTCCTCGAGGAAACCGGTCTCGACGGCGCGGCCCCAGACGTTCTGGTCGATGGAGTACGGCGACTTCTTGGTGACGTCGATCGGGAGGTCGTGCTCGTCGGCGTACTCGATCGCCTTCTCGCGGGTCCAGGCGTAGTCACGTACCGGCGCGATGACGGACAGGTGCGGGGCAAGCGCTGCGATGCCGACCTCGAACCGGACCTGGTCGTTGCCCTTTCCGGTGCAGCCGTGGCTGACGATGGTGGCGCCCTGCTCACCGGCTGCCCGCACCAGGTGGCGGGCGATCAGGGGGCGTGAGAGGGCGGAGACGAGCGGGTACCGGTCCATGTACAAGGCGTTCGTCCGCAGCGCCGGGAGGCAGAACTCCTCGGCGAACTCGTCGCGTGCGTCGACGACGACCGCCTCGACAGCACCGCAAGCCAGCGCCCGCTTGCGGATCGTGTCGAGGTCCTCACCGCCCTGGCCGACATCGACGGCTACGGCGATGACCTCGGCGCCGGTCTGGTCGCCGAGCCAGCCGATGGCGACGGAGGTGTCGAGCCCGCCCGAGTAGGCGAGCACGATGCGGTCCTTGCTGGTGGTCGAAGTGGTGGGCGTCGGGGTGTGGGGGGTGGTCACGAGAAGCTCCAAGTCTGGCTGGTGGGGATCATGATTCTGCGCTTGCGGCAGCGAGGGAGTGGAACTTGGCGGCGAGGGTGTTGCCACCATCGGGTTGGCGACTGATCACGAGAACCGTGTCGTCGCCGGCGATACAGCCGAGCACCGCGCTCAGCTCCGCCCGGTCGAGGGCCGAGGCAAGGAACTGCGCAGCACCCGGCGGGGTTCGCAGCACCACCAGGTTGGCCGATACCTCTGCGCTGACCATGAGGTCACCGCAGAGCCTGGCGAGGCGGTGCTCCGCCGCGGCCGAGTCCATCGCGGACCGCGGCGTGCGGTCACCGCCCTCTCCCGGCACCGCGTAGACGAGAGCACCCTGGGCGTCGCGGACGCGCACCGCGCCGAGGTCGAGCAGGTCACGCGACAGCGTCCCCTGGGTGACGCGCAGGCCGGAGTGCGCCAGCAGCTCCGCAAGCTCGACCTGTGAGTGCACCGGGTGACGGTTGAGCAGCTCGACGATCTTCTGGTGGCGCGCCGCCTTCGTCGTGACGACGCTGCTCTCGGCGGTCATCGTGCGCTCCCCTCGCCGGCGTCTGGGGGCTCCGTCTGCGCCAGCAGCCAGGTGAGCAGTGCCTTCTGTGCGTGCAGCCGGTTCTCCGCCTCGTCCCAGACGATGCTCTGCGGCCCGTCGATCACCTCGGCCGCGATCTCCTTGCCCCGGTAGGCCGGCAGACAGTGCAGGACCACCGCCTGGGGGTCGGCGAGGGCCATCGCCTCGGCGTCCACCGCGAACGGCACGAACGGCGAGGTCCGGTCGTCGGCCTCCCCTTCCTGCCCCATCGACACCCAGGTGTCGGTGACGACGACGTCCGCACCCTCCGCCGCGGCGGCACGGGTGGTCTCGTGAGAGACGGATCCTCCTGTCTCGACGGCGATCTGGGCCGCCCTGGCGAGGATCTCGCCGTTCGGCGCGTACGCCGCCGGCGAACCGACTCGCACGTGCATGCCGGCGACTGCTCCGCCGAGCAGGTAGGAATGGGCCATGTTGTTGGCGCCGTCACCGAGGTAGGCCATGGTCAGACCGGACAGCTTCCCCTTGTGCAGGCGGACGGCCTGCAGGTCCGCCAGGATCTGGCAGGGGTGGAACATGTCAGTGAGCGCGTTGACCACGGGGACGGCGGACACCTTGGCCATTGCCTCGATCCGGTCCTGTCCGAACGTCCGCCACACGATCGCGCGCACCTGTCGGTCGAGCACACGGGTGGTGTCCTCGATCGGCTCTCCCCGCCCCATCTGGGACGACTGTGCGTCGATGACGAGGGGATAACCGCCCAGCTCCGCGATACCGACCGAGAACGACACCCGAGTGCGGGTGGACGGCTTGTCGAAGATCACCGCAACCGAGTGCGGACCGGCCAACGGCTGGTGGTGGAACCTGTCGGCGCGAAAGCTGTCGGCCAGGTCCAGGATCTCCGCCTGTTCGGCCGGGGTGACGTCGTCGTCACGAAGGAAGTGCCGGATCACGATGCCTCCAACGAAGCGTGGTCAGCGGCGAGCGCGGCCGCCAGGACGGGAACTGCGTGCTCCACATCATGGTCGTCGAGGATCAGCGGCGGCGCGAGTCTCAGCGTGTCGGGTGTGCAGTCGTTGACGATGACGCCACCGCGCAGGGCAGCCGCGGCGACGGTCTTGGCCGTGCCGGGCTGCACATCGGCGGCGACCAGCAAACCGCGGCCGCGCACCCCTGTCACTGCGTCGAGGCGGGCCAGCTCGGCGCGCAACCGGCGACCGACGAGCACGGCTTGTTCGCGCAAGCGGTCGGTCTCGATCACGTCGAGAACGGTCAGCGCCACCGCCGCCGCCAGCGGGTTGCCGCCGAACGTGGATCCGTGGTGGCCGGGACCGAACAGGTCTCCTGCCGCGCCGAGACCGAGGCAGGCGCCAATCGGGAAGCCGGCACCCAGTCCCTTGGCGAGGGTGACGATGTCGGGCAGCACCGCGACTGACTCGCCCTGGAACGCGAACCAGTCGCCGGTGCGACCGACCCCGGTCTGCACCTCGTCGAACCAGAGCAACGCACCGGCCCGGTCGGCTGCCGACCGCGCCGCCGCCAGGTAGCCGTCGGGGGGGACGACGACGCCTGCCTCGCCCTGGATGGGCTCGAGCAGCACCGCCGCGGTGTCGGCGTCGACCGCCGCCTCGAGCGCGGCGATGTCGCCGTAGGGGACGAACGTCACCTCGCCCGGCAACGGCTCGAACGGCTCGCGGTACGCCGGCTTCGACGTCAGCGCGAGTGCCCCCATGGTGCGGCCGTGGAAGCCGCCCTGGGCGGCGACGACCTTGCGCCGACCGGTGCGACGGGTCAGCTTGAACGCCGCCTCGTTGGCCTCGGCGCCGGAGTTGGTGAAGAAGACCTTTCCGTGGTCGGCGCCGGTGAGCCCGATCAGCCTCTCGGCCAGGGTGATCTGCGGCTCGGTGGCGAAGAAGTTCGACACGTGGGCGAGCCGGCCGGCCTGGTCAGCGAGGGTCGCGACGACGGCGGGGTGCGCGTGTCCGAGCGCGTTGACGGCGATCCCGGCGAGCAGGTCGAGATAGCGTCGTCCGTCGACGTCCCACACGTAGCTGCCTTGGCCATGGCTGAGCACCAGCCTCGGCGCCCCGTAGGTGCCCATCACGGCGTCGACGTACCGCTGCTGCACCCCGGCGGTCGCCGCGCGCGTGCCGCTGGTTGCGGTCATGACGGGACCACCATCGTCCCGATGCCCTCGGCGGTGAAGATCTCCAGGAGCAGCGCGTGCGGCACCCGGCCGTCGATCACGGTGGCTCTGGTGACCCCGGCGTCGACCGCCCGCAAGCAGGCGCCCATCTTCGGGATCATCCCGCTCGCCAGCTGCGGCAGCAGGGTCTTCAGCTCGGTCGTGGTGATCTGTGAGACCACCTCGTCGGAGTCGGGCCAGTCGCGGTAGAGACCTTCGACATCGGTGAGCACGACGAGCTTCTCCGCGCCGAGCGCGGCGGCCAGTGAGGACGCGGCGGTGTCCGCGTTCACGTTGTGCACCTGACCGTCGACGTCCGGCGCCACGCTCGACACCACCGGGATGCGTCCGGCGTCGATCAGGTCGTGCACGCTCTCGGGGCGCACGTCGACGACGTCACCCACCAGTCCGACGTCGACCGGCTCGCCCGCGACGACCGCCGCGGTCCGCTCCGCGGTGAACAGACCGGCGTCTTCGCCGGAGAGGCCGACCGCCAGCGGACCGTGCTTGTTCAGCATCCCCACCAGCTCACGGCCCACCTGCCCGACAAGGACCATCCGCACTACGTCCATTGCCTCCGAGCTGGTCACCCGCAGACCGCCCTGGAACTCGGTCGCGATTCCGAGCCGGTCGAGCATGGCGCTGATCTGCGGACCGCCACCATGCACGACAACGGGCCGGATGCCGGCGTACCGCAGGAACACGATGTCGTCGGCGAACGCCTGCTTCAGCGCCGGGTCGGTCATCGCGTTGCCGCCGTACTTGATGACCACGGTCGTGCCGTGGAAGGCCTCGAGCCAGGGCAGCGCCTCGGTGAGGGTGGCGGCCTTGCCCATGGCGGTGGCCAGGTCGCGGGTCATGAGGCGTACGCAGAGTTCTCGTGTACGTAGGCCGGTGTCAGGTCGTTGGTCCAGACCGTTGCCTGCCGGTCGCCCGACTTGAGGTCGATGGTGACGGTGACGTCGCGACCGCTCAGGTCCACGAGCGCGCGGTCGTCGCCGAGCCCGCTGTCACGGCAGACCCAGACTCCGTTGAGCGCCACGTCGAGGTCGGCGGGGTCGAAGGCGGCTGTCGTCGTCCCCACGGACGCGAGAACCCTGCCCCAGTTGGGGTCTCGGCCGAAGACGGCGCACTTGAACAGGTTGCTCCGCGCGACCGACCGGGCGACCTCGACGGCGTCGTCCTCGCTGGCGGCGCCCACAACGGTGACCGCGATGTCGTGCTCAGCCCCCTCCGCGTCGCGCAGCAGCTGCTGGGCGAGGTCGTGACACAGCTCGGTCAGAGCGGTGGCGAACTCGTCGTACGCCGGGCTCACCCGGCTGGCCGCCGACGCCATCAGCACCACGGAGTCGTTGGTCGACATGCACCCGTCGGAGTCGATCCGGTCGAACGTCACCCGGGTGGCTGCGCGCAGCGCCTTGTCGGCGGTGCCGACGTCGATGTCGGCGTCCGTGGTGAGGAAGACGAGCATGGTGGCAAGGCCGGGCGCGAGCATGCCGGCGCCCTTCGCGCACCCGCCGATCGACCAGCCGTCCCTGCTGACGACTGCCTGCTTCGGCACGCTGTCGGTGGTCATGATCGCCTCCGCTGCGGCCCCTCCCCCGTCGGTGCTCAGCCGACTCGCCGCTGCCTCAACGCCTCGCAGTAGCTGGCCACGGTCGTTGAGCACGCCGATCAGACCGGTCGAGCAGACGACGACATCGACGGGTGCGAGGCCGAGCACCTCGGCCGCCTTCTCTGCGGTGGCGTGGGTGACCTGGAAGCCGGCGTGGCCGGTGTAGCAGTTGGCGCCGCCGGAGTTGGCGACGACGACCTTGGCTGCGCCGCTGCTGACGACCTGCTCGCTCCACAGCACGGGGTTGGCCCTGCACCGGTTGCTGGTCCACACCGCGGCCGCGACGAACGCCGGGCCCTGGTTGACGATGAGGGCAAGGTCCGCCGCCCCACCGGTCTTGAGGCCGGCGGCGACCCCGGCGGCGGTGAACCCGGCCGGGTGGGTGACGGTCATGGGGCGGTCCCGACACTGGTCAGGCCGGCTTGCTCGTCGAGCCCCAGCGCAAGGTTCATGCACTGGACGGCGCCGCCGGCCGTGCCCTTCGTCAGGTTGTCGAGGGCGGCCACCGCGACCAGCCGGTGCGCCCGGTCGTCCACGGTCACCTGTAGGTGCACGGCGTTCGAGCCGAGGGTGGCCTTCGTCGCCGGCCAGGTGCCGGTCGGCAGCAGGTGCACGAACGGCTCTTTCTCGTAGGCGTCGGCGTACACGTCGCGCACCGCTGGGGCACTCACCGAGCGGGTGAGCGGGGCCGAGACCGTGGCGAGGATGCCGCGGGGCATTGGCGCCAGCATCGGCGTGAACGAGACGGTGACGGGCTTGTTGGTGAGCTGGGCGAGGTTTTGCTCGATCTCCGGGGTGTGGCGGTGCGTGCCACCGACGGCGTACGCCGTGACGCCGCCGACCACCTCCGAGGCTGCCAGATGCGGCTGGGGAGTCTTGCCTGCGCCAGAGGTGCCGGAGACGGCGACCACGACCACCGCCGATGTGTCCACCAGCTGCGCCTGGACTGCAGGTGCGAGCGCCAGGGTCGCCACCGTGGGATAGCAGCCGGGGACCGCTACTCGGTTGGCGTGGCTCAGCGCGTCGCGCTGACCGGGCAGCTCCGGCAGACCATAAGGCCAGGCACCCGGCCGGGCGCCGCCGTAGAAGTTGGTCCAGGCTTCGTCGTCTGTGAGCCGGAAGTCGGCACCGCAGTCGATCACGAGTGTCGCGGGGTTGAGCTCGGCCGACAACGTGGCGGACGCGCCGTGCGGCAGCGCGAGGAAGACGACGTCGTGCCCCGCGAGCGTTGCCGCCGAGGTCTCGGCGAGCACCCGATCAGCCAGCGGCAGCAGGTGCGGATGCTGGCTGCCGACCGTTCGGCCGGCGTGCGTCGCCGCCGTCAGGGTGCCGATCTCGACGTCGGGGTGAGCGAGCAGCAGCCGCAGCAGCTCTCCGCCGGCGTACCCGCTCGCCCCCGCGACAGCCACGGTGAACGTCATGGCATGAGTATGTCAATCTCAGCACATTCATGCAAACCGACCAACTTGTCAGGCTGTCGCAGGCGTACAAGTGTCCACCTGACCCTGACAACTCTGTCGCGGTAGAGCGCGGTCAGCTGCGTAGCGTGGCACCGAGACGGTGTGCAGCCAGCGCCACCGCAGCGTCACGGGCTGCCTTGATCTCGGCCTCGGTGAGCGTTCGGTCCGACGCCCGGAACCGCAGTGAGAACGCCAACGACTTCTTGCCGTCACCGATCTGCGCACCGGTGTAGACGTCGAACAGTCGCACCGACTCGAGCAGCTCCCCGGCGCCTTCGCGCAGCGCCGCCTCTACGTCGCCTGCCGCCATGTGCTTGTCGACGACGAGAGCGACGTCCTCCTTGGCGACCGGGTAGGACGACAGCTGCGGCGCCACCACCAGGTCGGGCGCCTGCCGCAGCAGTGCGTCGAGGTCCAGCTCGGCAACCGACGTGCGCGGTGGGACACCGTACGCCGAGCACACCGTGGGGTGGAGCTCACCGGCGTAGCCCAGCAGGTTGTCGCCCAGCAGAACCCGGGCGCAACGCCCGGGGTGCCAGGGGGCATGCCGCGCCGGCTCGACGCGGACGTCGAGCCCGACAGCGCGGGCGACCTCGCGAGCCGCCTCGACGGCGTCGGCCCAGCCGGCGGCGCGGGCTGGGCCCCACCAGCCGGCCTGGCCACGGGCGCCGGCGACGACCACGGCGACGTGCAACGGCTGGTCGGGCAGCGCGGCCTCGAGATCCTTGAGCTCGTCGACCGTCGGGGCACGGTCGACACCCAGCTTCGGAGCCTTCGGCCGGCCGGCGACGCCGGGCAGGAAAACGCTGCCCAGCTCGTAGAGGCCGACGTCGGAGCGGCCGCGGCTCACGTTGCGGGCCAGCGTACGCAGCAGCCCGGGGACCAAGGTGGTGCGGAGCAGCGGCTCCTCCTCCGACAGCGGGTTGGCGACCCGCAGCGCCGCCCGGCGTTCGTCGTCGACCCCAAGGCCGAGGGCCGACCAGTCCTGGTCCCCGACAAAGGGGTAGACCAGCGCCTCGA
>JACCVA010000172.1 GCA_013698435.1 Nocardioidaceae bacterium
TCTGGCCGAGCCCCTGGAGCGCCGCCGGCACGGTCTCGTAGTCGGTGAGCCACACCGCCAGACCGGCGTCACGCAAGGCGGCCAGGTCCTCGGCGCGGTTCTCCTCCGCGTTCGCGAGCACCACGTCGGGTGCGAGCGCGATGACCTCGTCGACCCGGGGATTCTTTGTGCCGCCGATCCGCAGCGACGGCAGGTCCGGCGGATGTGTGCACCAGTCCGTGACGCCTACCAGCAGCTCGGGTGCGGTGGCGCCGACCGCGTCGGTGAGCGACGGCACGAGCGACACGACCCGACGAGGCGCGTCCGGCCGCATCGGCGTACCGGGTTCTGCCAGGCTCACCGGTGAGCGTCAGGCGCCGCCGTGGACGTCACTTGTCGTCGCTCCACTTGGGGTCGTTGTCCCACTCCTCGTTGCGCTGCTGCACCTTCTCAAGCGCCTGCTCAGCCTCCTGGCGGGAGCTGTAGGGACCGAGCCGGTCCGCCGCCCGACAGCCGTCCTCGCTCTCGACGGTGTGGTGGTTGAGGCAGAAGTAGTACTGGTCAGCCATCCGGACTCCTCTGTGCTCCGTCGAGACGAGCGGCCGGTGACGGACGGCGCTCCTCCCTCATCCTGCCCGATGACGGCAGAACCTACACTGCAGGTGTGCCCACACTGACTGCCGCGACCGTCTCGCCGCGCCGCACTGTGCCGCCACGGATCGAGCGCCCGGAGTACGTCGACAGACCCGCACCCCGACCTCACACGACTGGCGACGTCCAGACCGCCGAGACCATCGAGAAGATGCGGACCGCCTGCCGCATCGCCGCCCAGGCCTTGCAGGCAGCCGGCGCGGCCATCGCCCCGGGCGTGTCCACCGACGAGGTCGACCGGGTCGGGCACGAGTTCCTCTGCGACCACGGCGCCTATCCGTCGACGTTGGGTTACAAGGGCTTTCCCAAGTCGTTGTGCACGTCGGTCAACGAGGTCATCTGCCATGGCATCCCGGACGCGCGGCGGCTCGAGGACGGCGACATCTGCAACATCGACATCACGGCGTACATCGACGGTGTCCACGGCGACACCAACGCGACGTTCTTGGTGGGTGACGTCGACGACGAGAGCCGACTGCTGGTCGAGCGCACCGAGGAGTCGCTGCGGCGGGCGATCAGGGCCGTCAGACCGGGGCGCCAGGTCAACGTCATCGGCAGGGTCATCGAGTCCTACGCGAAGCGCTTCGATTACGGCGTCGTCACCGACTTCACCGGCCACGGCATCAGCACGACCTTCCACTCCGGGTTGGTCATCCCGCACTTCGACGACCCGCGCTTCGACACCGTGATCGAGGCCGGCATGACGTTCACCATCGAACCGATGCTGACGCTTGGCACCAAGGACTGGGACATGTGGGACGACGGCTGGACCGTGGTCACCAAGGACCACCGAAGGTCCGCACAGTTCGAGCACACGCTCGTGGTCACCAACTCCGGCGCCGAGGTCCTGACCCTGGCCTGACGCGGCCGGGCTGGCCCGCCGGCTTCGAGGTCCGCCGGACGACTGTCAGGCGCCGCGACCTGAGCGGGCCGACCGCTGGGCTGACTGTGGCGAGCGCGACAGCATCCGCAAGACGGCCTTCTCCAGGTGTTCCTGCCGGCGGTCTGGGTCGCTCGGCGCCCGCTGCAGGGCGTGCGCGATCGTGGTGCCGTCGTCGTAAAGGTCCAGCACACGAGGGTCGACGTACGAGCCGCGTGCGATCGCTGGGGTGTTCCCGAGGTACTCCGACACCTCCACGATGGCCTGCCGGATCGCCTTCTTGCGGGCCGTCTTGGTGTTCCCGGGGTTCGGGTTGTCGGCTAGGGCGGCGGCGGCGATGACCGTCGCGTGCCAGGTGCGGAAGTCCTTGGCCGTCACATCGCCGCCGAAGAGGGCGGCGAGATAACCGTTGACCCCGTCGGCCGTAACGTCTCGCCAGCTGCCGCTCTCCCTGTATGCGAGCAGCTCGTCGCCACCGCCGCGCCGGCGCCGCATCTGGTCGACAACGCGGCACACCTCGAGGTCCTCTACGGCGATGGTGTGCTCGATGGCGGACTTCCCGGTGAACGAGAACACCAACCCGTCGCCGTTCCTGCGGACGTGGTTCTTCAGCAGGGTGGTCAGGCCGTAGCTGCCGTGCTCGTCGGCGTACACGTCACTGCCGATGCGGAAGTAACCGACGTCGATGAGTCGCACGGCGCACGCCATCGCGCGCTCCCGCGTCACCTCGTCACCGGCGAGATCCGCGGCCACCTGCGTCCGGATCTTCGGCAGCTTCTTCGCCATCACCAGGACCCGGTCGAACTTGTCGGCATCACGCTGCTGGCGCCACACCGGGTGATAGAGATACTGGCGGCGGCCGGCGTCGTCAGTGCCCACGACCTGGATGTGGCCGTTCGGGTAGGGGCAGATCCACACCTGCTGCCAGGCCGGCGGGATCACCAGCGACGTGACGCGTTCGACGTGTTCCCCGTTCAGCCGTTCGCCGTCGGAGTCCAGATAGAGGAACCCCTTGCCGACGCGGCGACGTGTCCACCCAGGCGTATTGGGCGACACCGTACGAAGCCTGACCATCATCGCGACCCTTCCGAGCTGACCTGCACAGGACGCAGGTACCCCAACTTGGGGAAATCTC
>JACCVA010000230.1 GCA_013698435.1 Nocardioidaceae bacterium
CGGCAGTGACCATGGCCTGCGCGTCGTTGCCGTTGAGCGCCAGCGCCTTCTCACACAGCACGGCCTTGCCACCGGCGATGCACAGCTCGACGTTGTCGCGGTGCAGCGCATGCGGCGTTGCCACGTATACGACGTCGACCTCAGGGTCGGCGGCAACGTCGGCGTAGCTGCCATAGGCGCGCCGGGCGCCGTGCTGGGCACCGAACGCCTCGGCACTTTCCACCCGTCGAGAGCCGACGGCGGTCAGCTCGGCATCGGGCGCGAGGGCAAGGTCTGCTGCGAACTTGTGCGCGATCGAGCCAGTCGCGATGATTCCCCAGCGGATCGGCCTCATGCGGCACAGTCTGCCGTCCCTGCGGTTGTCGTGCCGGACCGGCCCGCGCGGTGAAGCGCTGGTGGGATCGCCGCTGAGCCGCCCGTGCGAGGGCGCTCGCCGCGCCGACGCGGGCAAATGACAACGGTGTGGTTCGTCGCCTACGATGAGCGCGACAGGCGGGCCGAGCCGCGGAGCCCGCCGCAGAGTGCCACCAGGAGCCAGCCGGATGGACGCCGCGAACGTCGTTACGTCGGGAGAGGCTGCCCGCGCGGGCGCAGAGCTGTCGGAGCGTGACCAGCAGATCCTGGCCTTCGAGCGGCTGTGGTGGAAGTACGCCGGGGCAAAGGAGTCGGCCGTCCGTGAACAGTTCGCGATGTCCGCCACGCGCTACTACCAGGTGCTCAACGCCCTCATCGACCGGCCCGAGGCGTTGGCGTTCGATCCGTTGCTCGTGAAGCGGCTGCGCCGGCTGCGATCAGCCAGGCAGCGCCAGCGCTCTGCTCGCCGGCTCGGCATCGAGATCTAGCAGACCGAGATGGCACTTCCCTCTGCGGTGACTCTCGGCAGCCTGGCCTTCGTCGTGGTGGCGGGGGTCGGCTTCGTGGCGGTGACGTCCAGCGCCGCCGAGGATGACAGCACGCAGCGCGCGGATGCCTCACCTGCGACCACGACGCTGCCCAGCAGGGCGCCGGCCCACCACAAGCCGTCAACCGAGCCTGATGACGGCCGCAAGCCTCGTCACCGGCCGAAGCCGGACAATGCGGTGCCGAAGGTGTTCGTCGAGGTCTACTACAACTCCGGTGTTACCGGCCTCGCAGCCGACAAAGCGGCGTTTCTCGAGGGCGCCGGGTGGAGCGTCTCGGCGACCGACAACTGGTATGGCGACATCCCCTCCACCACCGTGTACTACCCGGCACGGCTCAAGCCGCAGGCGACCCGGCTGGCCAAGGCGCTAGGTGTCGACCGGCTTCGGCCGGCGGTGTCACCCATGCAGTTCGACCGCCTCACCGTCATCTTCACCGCCGGCTGATCTCGGCGGCTCCTCAGGTGAGAGACGGAGCGGGCGATCCAGCCGCCGGCCAGCTGACCACCTACGGCTGAGACTCCTGACGCCCGTGGCTGCGTCCGTCTCGAGCCTGGTTGACTGACCGCGTGGCCATCGCAGCGAAGACCGAGGCGGGGCGCGACGGGATCGCTGCCCTGTTGGACCGGCCTGCTCAGGCGTTGGCCGCATTCGACTACGACGGCACCCTGGCGCCGATCGTCGCCGACCCGTCACGGGCCTATCCGCACCCGCGGGTGGTCTCGGCGCTCGCCTCGCTGTCGCGTCATCTCGGGCTGGTCGCGATCATTACTGGTCGGCCCGCAGGCTTAGCAGTCGAGCTTGCCGGGCTTGCGGGCGCTCCGGGGCTGGACCGGCTCATGGTGCTCGGCCACTACGGAATGGAGCGGTGGGACGCCGCGAGCGGAAAGGTCGCGACGGTTGCGCCCCCGGATGGCCTGCGCGCCGTTCGCACTGCGCTGCCTTCGCTGCTGACCTCGCTGGGCGCCGGTCGCGCAGACATCGAGGACAAGGGTCTTTCGGTGGCGGTCCACGTACGCCGGCTCGATGACCCAGCGGGAGTGTTCGCTGCGGTGGAGGGACCGCTCCGGGAGCTCGCCGAGGAGCACGGACTCGTGGCCGAGCCGGGCCGGATGGTGGTGGAGCTCCGGCCTCGTGGCATGCACAAGGGCGTCGCGCTGCGGGGGCTGGTCACCGAAGCAAGAGCCACCGTGGTGACCTTCACCGGTGACGACCTGGGTGACCTGACAGCGTTCGCCGAGATCGAGCGGCTGCGAGCTGACGGGTTCGACGGAGTGCGCATCTGCTCCGGCTCCGCCGAGGTCCGCCTGCTCCGAAAGCAGGCCGACCTGGTCGTCGACGGCCCTGAGGGTGTCACTCGGTGGATCGAGGATCTGGTCGGCCAGCTCGACGCGCGTCGCTCCACGAGCTGATCGGCGCTCGCCGCACGGGGCCGTCTCACATCACGGGCGGTCGTCCCTCCATGCGAGAGGCGGCGCTACGGTGGTCCGGACTCATCGAGAGGGGCAGAGGGAACGGCCCGTTGAAGCCCCGGCAACCGCCAGTGGAGTTCGTGACGATCACGAGGCCTGCACAGACACGGTGCCAAATCCGTCTCGTAGCGAGAGCCGCCGCGAGAAAGATGAGAAGGAGGCCTCGTGAGCACCACCCTCGTATCCCACCCCCCCACGCAGACCGGTTCCTTTGGCCATGCCCGATGTCTCGTGTGCCGGGCCTGCGGGGCAGAGCAGCAGCTCGGAGCCTTCTACGCATGCCTCGAGTGCTTCGGTCCGCTGGAAGTCGCCTACGACTTCCCGGCGATCACGCGCGAGAGCATCGAGAGCGGCCCCTCGAACATCTGGCGCTACCGGCAGCTGCTCCCGGTGCGCGCTGATATCGCGACCATCCCCAACACCGAGCCGGGGTTCACGCGGCTGATCAAGGCCGACAACCTGGCGCGCGAGCTCGGCCTCAAGACGTTGTGGGTCAAGGACGACTCCGGCAACCCCACCCACTCGTTCAAGGATCGGGTCGTCGCCGTCGCGTTGGCTGCTGGTCGTGAGCTGGGGCTCAAGGTCCTCGCCTGTCCCTCGACAGGCAACCTCGCCAACGCGGTCGCTGCCGCAGCCGCCCGCGCCGGTATCAGGAGTGTCGTGCTCATCCCACACGACCTGGAACGTGCCAAGGTGCTGACCACTGCGGTCTACGGCGGCACGCTGATCGCCGTCCGCGGCACCTACGACGACGTCAACCGTCTCGCCTCGGAGATCGCCAGTGAGGAGGAGGACTGGGCGTTCGTCAACGTCAACGTTCGCCCGTACTACTCAGAGGGATCCAAGACGCTGGGCTTCGAGATCGCCGAGCAGCTCGGCTGGCGACTGCCGCAACAAGTCGTCATCCCGGTCGCGTCCGGGTCGCAGCTCACGAAGGTCGACAAGGGGCTCACCGAGCTCGGTCGGCTGGGCCTCGTCGCGCCGACGCAGTACCGGATCTTCGGTGCGCAGGCGGACGGTTGCAGCCCGGTGGCGCAGGCGTTTCGTGCCGGCCACGACGTGGTCCGGCCAGTCCGGCCGGACACGATCGCCAAGTCGCTAGCGATCGGCAACCCCGCGGACGGCCCGTATGTGCTGGACACCGTCCGGCGAACCGGTGGGGCTGTGGAGTCGGTGACCGACGCGGAGATTCGCGACGGCATCGCGTTGCTGGCGCGCACGGAGGGTGTGTTCGCGGAGACCGCGGGTGGTGTCACCGTTGCGACGCTGAAGAAGCTGGTCGAGACCGGCCAGCTCGATCCTGATCAGGAGACGGTCGTCTTCAACACCGGCGACGGGCTCAAGACCCTGGACGCGATCGCCGACCGGGTCGGGCCCGCCGCGACCATCGACCCCACCTACGCTGCCTTCAGAGCCGTGGCCCAGTGAGATCGCCGTGGCTCGGGGAGATCGAACGAGCGAGAGGTGCCTGAGAGATGAGCGTCAGCGTCAGAGTCCCCACGATCCTGCGGACCTACACAGGTGGCGAGTCCGAGGTGGCCGCCGAGGGAACGTCGCTGCTGGAGGTGCTCGACTCACTCGACTCGGCGTACCCCGGCATCAAGGGCCGGATCGTGGACGAGCAAGGCGCGCTGCGCCGCTTCGTCAACGTGTACGTCGGCAACGACGACGTCCGGTTCCTCGACGGCGTGCAGACCACGATCGAGGACAACGCGCAAGTCTCGGTGATCCCCGCGGTCGCCGGCGGCTGACGCGGGTGCGACCGGCAGCCGGTTTCTCGCCGGCCGAGTCCGGCTGTCGCTGACCAAGGGACTGTGCGGCCATAAGAGAACTGGGACGCGGTAAACCGCGTCCCAGTTCAAGACCTCGTCGCACCCACGAGGTGAAGATAACGCTAGCCAGCCGCACCGGGTGCTCACAAGGGCCAAACTGTAAATAGCCCACAAGGACTACTCGGGTGTCGGGGGTGATGGCCTGTTCGGGCCCCACCCGGGTCGCCGGACCGACCCCTTCGGGCTAGTACCGCGTCCGGCAACCCTTGCCCGCTACGCGCCGTCCCTGACGCGCGCTGGCGGCGTTGCCGAAGCTCGAAAGACGCCCGGTCTGCCTTCGCATCGGCGCCTTGCCATCGCACGCCCTGGACGACGCTCGCAAGGGTGAACCTTGCCTGCCGCGGTACTAGGTCCAACCGGCGTGGTCGCCAAAGGGGTGGTGTGGTCCAACTGGTCGGGGACCCCTCAAAGGTGCCGTCAGAGCGGCCGCGAGCGGCTTGCACTCGCTGAGGGCGAGTGCTAATAATGGGGTTGGCACTCTCGACCCGAGAGTGACAACGGTTGGCTCGATGAGGGCTCGCTCGGCCGCGAGAAGGGTTCGCGGCGCGCTCGGGCCCGTCCGTCGCGGGCGTCGTACCGATCGACAACTCAGACCTCAAGCGCGGGAGGACTCGCGTACATGCCCAAGATCATTTCGTTCAATGAGGAAGCCCGGCGCGGCCTCGAGCG
>JACCVA010000233.1 GCA_013698435.1 Nocardioidaceae bacterium
CACGTCGACCCCGAGCTCATCGTGCAGTGGCTGGGCCCGGACGACGTCGCCATGTGGCTCGACACCTGGGACCCGCGCACCGGCGGCAGCTACCGCTACGTGGGCGAGCGAGACGGCGAGGAGTTCGCGTTCTTCGGCGCCTTCCACGAGGTGCGCCCCCACGACCGTATCGTGCAAACCTTCACGTTCGAGGCGCTGCCCGGCGGGCGGACCCGCCTGACTGCTCTCAGCGTCGTCGACTCGATCGAGGCGCGCGACGCGATGGTCGCGAGCGGGATGGAGTCCGGAGTCATCCAGGGCTACGAGAGCCTCGACGACCTCCTCGCCAATGACCGCTGACCTCTCACCCACCTGTCCGAACCTGGTCGACTGCCGACGCACCGCACTAGGTTCGGACAGGTTCGCGTCGGTCGTGCGCACTACGCTGTCAGCGTGCCTCAGCTTCGGATCGCGCTCGGCCAGATCAACCCCACGGTCGGCGCGTTGGAGGACAACGCAGCGTTGATCTTCGACACCGTCCGGCAGGCGGCCGAGCAGGGCGCCCACCTCGTCGTACTGCCCGAGATGGCGCTCACCGGCTACCCGATCGAGGACCTCGCGTTCCGTCCGTCGTTCGTCGACGCCTCCCGCGCCGCAGTCGAGGCGCTGGCCCGCCGGCTCGCCGGCGAAGGGCTCGGCCAGGTCGCGGTGGTGACCGGGTTCCTCGACCGGTCCGACACCCCCGTGTCCCGGCCCGGCGCACCCGCCGGGTCTCCGCAGAACGCCGTCGCCGTGCTGTACGCCGGGGACGTCGTGGCGCGGCAGGCCAAGCACCACCTGTGGAACTACGGGGTCGGCGACGAGATCCGCAACTTCGTGCCCGGTGACACGATCTCGATCGTCCAGGTCCACGGCGTCGACGTCGCGGTCGCGATCTGTGAGGACATCTGGCAGGACGGGCCGTCCGCCGCCGCCGACGCCGCAGAGGCCGGTCTCCTGATCGTGCCGAACGGGTCGCCGTATGAGCGCAACAAGGACGACGCGCGCTACGAGCTGTGCGCGCGCCGGGCCCGCGAAGGTGCCTGCGCACTCGCGTACGTCAACCTCGTCGGAGGGCAGGACGAGCTGGTCTTCGACGGCGACTCGCTCGTGGTCGACGCGAACGGCGCTCTGGTGGCTCGCTCCCCCCGGTTCGTGCCGGACCTGCTCGTGGTCGACCTCGAGTTGCCGGCGGCCACCGCGCCGATGCCGGACCCCGACACCGAGTTCCACGGGCTCACCGTGCGGCGTTACATCCTCGACGGCGACCCGGTGGCGGCGTACGAGGCTGCGCCGCCGACCGTCGCGCCGCCGCTGGACGACCTCGCCGAGGTGTACGCCGCGCTGGTGCTCGGCCTGCGCGACTACGTGCACAAGAACGGGTTCCACACGGTGCTGATGGGCCTGTCGGGAGGGATCGACTCGACCCTGGTGGGCGTGATCGCCTGCGACGCGCTCGGCGCGGAGAACGTCTTCGGCGTCTCCAACCCGAGCGAGTGGTCGACCGAGCACTCCAAGACCGATGCGGCCGAGCTCGCGCGTCGTACCGGCCTCACCCTCGAGACGGTGCCGATTGCGCCGATGGTCGACGCGTTTCGCAAGGCCGTCGACGTCGACGGGCTCGCCGAGGAGAACCTGCAGGCGCGGATCCGGGCCGTGGTCTGGATGGCGTTGTCCAACCAGCACGGGCACCTGGTGCTCGCCTGTGGCAACAAGAGCGAGCTGGCTGTCGGCTACTCCACGATCTACGGCGACGCGGTCGGCGGGTTCGCGCCGATCATGGACGTGCCCAAGACGATGGTGTGGGAGCTTGCCCGGTGGCGCAACGCCGACGCCGTACGCCGAGGCGAGCAGCCCCCGGTTCCCGAGAACACGATCAGCAAGCCACCGTCGGCCGAGCTGCGTCCCGGCCAGCTCGACTCGGACTCGCTGCCGGCGTACGACCTGCTCGACGACATCCTCGACGACTACGTCGAGCAGGACCGCAGCGCCCCGGAGCTGGTGGAGCAGGGTTTCGACGCCGAGACGGTCGAGAGGGTCGTCGCGCTGGTGGACCGGGCGGAGTACAA
>JACCVA010000250.1 GCA_013698435.1 Nocardioidaceae bacterium
GTGTCCGGCGGCGACGACGGCGGACTGCGTGCGATGGCGAAGGAGTTCGCCGGGGCTTGGCCCTACCTCGAGCTGATTGCCCATGGCAGCGGACTGACTGACCCGCTCGACCGTCGCGTGGTCGAGGCGTACTGGGTCGGCAGCCCACGCCTGGACCAGCTCGGGATCCCGGCGATCGCCAACTCGATGGAGGACCGGTTCCGGTTCAAGTCCGGCCCCCAGTTCTCCAGCCTTGCCGAGGGCGTGCTGGCCGGCGGTGTACCCCACCACAGCTTTGCGGTCTTTTGCATCTATCCGTGGGTCGGCCTGCTGGGAGACGACCGTCGCGCCGCACAGGCTCTCACCGTGCTCGATCGCTGCCGGATCAGATGGGGACGGGTGCTCAGTCTCGACGGTGACCAGGTCGTCGTCGAGTCCGCCCCCCTCACCTGGGACGGGCGTCGGTTGGACTACGGACCACCACAGGCCGAGACGGTCGTCCGCTCGATCGGTGGGGTGGGCATGGTCCAGAAGCTCGAGGTCGGCGATTGGGTGTCGCTGCACTGGGAGTGGGTATGCGACAAGGTGAGCGAACGGCAGCGGCGCTTCCTTCGCCACTTCACGGACCGGCACATGGCGATCGTCAACGAGGCCGGTGCTCACTCCGGCCCGGCGGCGATGTTGGGCTGACACCGGTCTCCGGCCGTGCCTCTGGCTGTGGCCGCCCTCGCAGCGGCCAGGTGCGAGACAGCGTCCAGCTCACCTCGTCACCGGCTGTGTGCCGCGGCGGACCAGGCTCGCGGACCAGCACCTCTGCGCCAGCGATCTCGACCAGGTAGTCCGAGTGCGGGCCGCGGTACCAGACCGCCCGCAGCCGGCCGGGCAGCTCGCCGCCGAGCCGGGCCCAGCCGGGCCGCACAAGGAGCGGTACCGGGCCGGGCTCGACCGCCGCACCGGTGCTCTCGACGTTGATCACGGTGTCGAGCACCCTCACGACGCATCGGCCACCCTTCCCCTCCACGACCGTGCCCTTGAGCACAGAGGCAGGTCCGGTCAGCCGTGCCGCCCAGAGGTCGACCGGCTCGGCGTACACCTGCTCGGGGGTCCCGAGCTGGACGAGGCTGCCGGCGTCGAGGAGCGCAACTCGGTCCGCGAGACCGAGAGCCTCCTCGGCGTCATGGGTCGCGTACAGGCCTGCGGCTCCGGTCGCTTCGCGGCGCACGACGAGCTCGTCGAGGAAGACGCCTCGCACGGAAGTGTCGAGGTGCGCCGTCGGCTCGTCGAACAGGTACAGGGAGGCGTGACGAGCAAGCGCCCGGCCCAGGCCGACCCGCTGCTGCTCGCCCCCCGACAGCTCCGCCGGCCGTCGACGTGCCAGATGGCCGATCCGCAGCCGGTCGAGGACCAGCTGCGCTTCTTCGCGAGCCGCCCGCCGACCAAGACCTCGTCGCCGGCCGGGGTAGGCAACGTTGTCCAAGGCGGTCAGGTGCGGCCACAGGGCGTAGTTCTGGAAGACCACTCCCACGTCCCGGCGCTCTGGAGGCTCAGCCTGCTCCGACGTTGCCACCCGACGGCCCTTCAACCACACCTCTCCGGCGGTCGGAGACTGGAACCCGGCGATGGTGTGCAGCAACGTCGACTTGCCAGAACCCGACGGCCCGAGCAACGCGAGCATCTCCCCACGACGCACCCGTAAGCTCAGGCCGTCGACCGCGAGTACCTCGCCGTACCTCACGTCGAGGTCCCGCACCTCGAGCACATCTGGCCCGGCTGCAAGCGGGTCAGCCGACATGGACGACACCCCTAGCGGTAGGGGAGTCCAGCCGCCGTGGGGAACGCAGCCATCGGAGCCCGATCCAGGCCGGCACCACCGGCGCCAGCATGACCAAGGTGAGCAGCAACGACAGGGCAGCCGTGGGCCCGATGCGTCCCAGCTCCTGGGTGTTGAGGACGACGACGGCCAGGGTGTCACTGCCAGGTCCATAGAGGAGGCTCGACATGGTGACCTCGTGCAGCGCGGTGACGAAGCAGATCAGCCAGCCGCCCAGCAGGGCCGGCGCGAGCGGCCGCAGCGTTACCGTCCGAACCGCCGTCAGAGGTCCGGCCCCGCTTGCGCGGGCGGCCTGCAGCTCGCCGGGCGGGAGGCGGTCCAGGGCACCGGAGATCGGACGGTGTGCGAACGCCCAGAGCTTTGCGAGGTAGGCGAGCAGGATCAGCGTCAAGGTCCCACCGATCCAGCGGCCGTAGGTGATGAGCATGGCGACGGCCAAGGTCGAGCCAGGCAGAACCAGCGTGATCGTGACCAGGCTGGACATGGCTCGACCGGCGCGGCGCCGCTCCAGAGCTGCGACGCAGCCACCGAGGACGGTGAGAAGCGTCGCTGCGATGAGGGCCAGCGTCAGGCTGCGCCCCAGCGCCTCGAGGGTGCGTGCGTTGAGGACGAACCGGAAGTTGTCAAGCGTCCAGTTCTGCGGACTCGGACTCACCCCCACCGCCGGGGTGACCGAAGCGGCGACCAGTGCGACAAGCGGGACGCCTACGCCTAACGCCAGGTAGGCGCCGAGCCCTGCGGCCACCCAACGGCCACCCGCGCGCCGCGGCGCGACGATCGGGGCGCCTTCGGGGTCGGCGACACGGGTGACCCGTAGCCGGGGTCCGAGCCACAGATCGGCGGGGACGACCACGAGCAGGGTCAGGCCGACCAGCAGGAGTGACAAGGCGAGCGCCTCGACGAACGAGAGTGGGTCGCTGCCGAGTGAGAGGTCGCGGTAGATCGTCGTGGTGACGGTGGTGAAGCCGGCCGGGGTCCCCATCACCTGCGGGATGGCAAAGCTCTCCATGGTCAGCGCGAACGAGAGCACGGTGGCTGCCGCGATGGATGGACGCAGCAACGGCAGCGTGACGTCGACGAGCATCGACAGGGGTCGCGCTCCGGACGCTCGCGCCGCGCGTTCCAGATTGGGCTCAGCCCGGGTGGCCAGGCCCACCGCGGCGAACAGGAAGGCCAACGGGACGGTGTTGACGACGAGCACCACCCATACCCCCCACGGTCCCAGTACCGGTGGCCACGGCAGACCCACCGTGACATCGGTGAACCCGGCCGGACCGTATGCCTGCGTCCAGCTGTAGCCGAGCACGAACTGAGGGACCAGCACCGGCAGCAGCATCGCGACCCGCCACCACCTGCGTCCTGGTACGTCGGCTCGCCGCAGGCCAAGCGCCGCAAGGGTCCCGAGGGGCACCGCGACCAGGGTGACCGCGCCGGCCAGCAGCACCGTGTTGAGCACTGCCTCGCCGAGGCCGCGCTGAGCGATCACCTCGTCGAGGCTGGCGGCGCCCTCGGTCCACACGACATAGCCGAGCCGGACGATCGGCAGCACCACGAGTGCGCCGACCAGGGCACCCACCGCCAGCACCCCGAACCGCTGACCGAGGCCAGCGACTCGTACCTGCATCCGTCAGCCGCCGAAGATCTGCTGGTACTCGTCGAGCAAGGTGTCTTTGTTGGCGGTGATCTGCGACCAGTCGGGATAGACCACTGGCGCATCCGGAGGAATCTCAGGACCGGTGACTCCGGGCAAGGTCGGGTAGGAACCGGCCTTGGCCAGCGTCTGCTGCCCGGACTCGCTCACCACGAACGAGACGAACTCCTTGGCCACCGTGGAGTCGGCGCTGTCCCGGGCGATCGCGATCGGCCCATAGATCGCAACCGCGCCCGGCTCGGGCCAGACGATGCCGATCGGCGACCCACCGTCCTTCGCCAGATAAGCCGAGTTGGCGATCGTGATGCCTGCTTGGTAGAGCCCTTGCGCAACCCCGGCCGTCACGTCGTCAGGAGTACTGACCTGTGTGGCTCCCTGCGCCCGGAGAGTGGAGTAGAAGTCGATCCCGTAGTCCGGTGCCTGGGCGAAGAAGCCCAGCGCCCCGAGGGCCGAGGCGGCTACGGTCGCGTCGGGGACGGCCACACTTTTGTAGTCGGGGCCGGCGAGGTCGGACCAGCTGCGCGGCGCCGGAGCGTCGTCGCTGTGCACGGCCACCATGTAGAGGACAGCAGCCCCGACGTAGTCGTCGGTGCGGAAGCGCTGCGG
>JACCVA010000257.1 GCA_013698435.1 Nocardioidaceae bacterium
ATGTACGTGCGGCTCCACGGCGACATCGAGCTCTACACGAGCGGCTACACCGACGCGGCGCTCGACCGGTGGGCGGCGAAGGTGCGCCGCTGGCTCGACGACGGTCGCGACGTCTTCGTGTACTTCGACAACGACGCCAAGGTGCGGGCGCCGTACGACGCGCAGGGTTTGATGCGCCGGCTCGGTCTGGCGAGCCTGCCGGACGGCTGAGCGCGCCTAACCGCCGAGGGCGAACGCGACCACGAACCCGAGTGCGGTAGCCAGCCCGGTCCACCAGCCACCTTGCCGGTAGGCCTCCGGCATCAGCGCCACAGCCAGGACCGCGATCGTGGCGCCGCCGGCGAGCGCCTGGACCGTGGCTATGGCTGAAGCCGAGACGGTGTCGGACACGGCGTAGCCCCCGACGGTGACCAGCACGAGGAGTACGGCGGTCGCCGCCCACAGGCTCCATGCGCGCAGATGGCTCAACCGGTGCTGGTCACGCATCTGCGCCGCGCCGCTGATCGCCTCAGGGGTGTTGCCGACGGCGACGGCGACGAGCAGCACGAGGCCCCCGGCTTCCTGCAGCGAGACACCGAGCGCGATATTTTCGGGGACCCCGTCGAGGACGGTGCCGAGCATCAGCGCCCAGCCGAGCGAGGCGGGTCCCAGCCGCTGCTCGATCAAGCGGTCGGCGCCGACATACACCCCCGCCCCGACCAGAAGTGCGCCTCCCGCGACCAGACCGCCGACCTCGTCGAACGCCGGCTGGAACAGCTCCGATGAAACGGCGGCGATCATCGTCCCCGCACCGAACGCCATCATCGCGGCCAGCACCGGTGTCGGCAGTTGCCAGCGAAGCCCAATGAAGGCGCCGATCACGAGGGGCAGGGCGGTGCCGACGCCGTACAGGGTCGCGGTGAGCATCAGCCCACCCTACGAGCCTCCCGGCGAGCCCGGAGGGTCAGACGAACTGCGGGAAGGTCGGCTCGGGCAACGGGCCCGTGTCGGCATCGCGGGCGAGCTCATAGCCGTGCGCCACCTCGACGAGCGTCGCCTCGCTGTCAGCCGTGCCCCAGAAGCTGACCGCGACCGGCATCCCGTGCGCCAGCTGCACGGGCACCGTCAGCAGCGGGTAGCCGGCCATCGCGGCGGGCTGGGTGCAGCTGCCCCAGTGGTGCTCGTCGTTGACGAGGTCGATCGGCACGGCCGGTGCGTACGCCGGCGTCACCAGCGCGTCGAGGTCGTGCTCACGCAGCACCGCGTCGATGCCGTCGTCGCGGCCGTGTGCAAGGCACGCCGCCCGTGCCGCGCGGTAGGCCTCGGACTCCAGCCCCGGTGTCTCCAGGGCCAGCTCGAAGAACGACTGGCCGAAGTACAGCAGCTCGATGTCGGCGTGGCTGCGGTTGAACTCAACGACGTCGGCGAGCGAGATGGGTCCGCCGGCGGGACGGGTGGAGAGGTAGGCCCGCATGCCGACCTCGATCTCGGCCAGCAGCACGATCAGCTCGTCCTCGAAGCCGTAGTCGACCATGGAGTCGAGGTCGGTGTTGTCGACGAGCGTGGCACCAGCCCGCGACAGCTGCTGCAGGGCCAGTTCGCCCGCCGCGTCGGCGTGTGGGCTGTAGCCCCAGAACACCTTGCGGGGCACGCCGATCCGCTTCCCCGCCAGCGCTCCGTCGACGGCGTGCGCTGCGTAGTCGGTCCCGTCGGCGGCCAACACGCTCAGCAGGGCGGCGGCATCGGCAACCGTGGTGGCCATCGGACCGGGTGAGTCCTGGGACGCCGAGATCGGCACGACTCCGGTCGTCGGCACCCGACCGACCGTGGGCTTGAACCCGACGCACCCGTTGAACGCGGCGGGGCAGGTGATCGAGCCGTCGGTCTCGGTGCCGACGGCGAACCGCGCCAGCCGAGCCGCCACCGCAGCACCGCTGCCCGAGCTCGAGCCGCCGGCCGACCGGTTGAGAGCGTAGGGGTTGCGCGTCAGGCCGCCGTACGCGCTCCAGCCCGAGCTGGAGCCCTCGTCGCGAAGGTTGGCCCACTCGCTGAGGTTGGACTTGCCGACGACAACCATGCCGGCGTCTCGAAGGCGTTGCACGAGTGCGGCGTCGGCCGTCGGCGGTGTCTCGGCCAGGGCGAGCGATCCCGCCGTGGTGAGCAGGTCGGCGGTGTCGATGTTGTCCTTGACCAGGATCGGCTGGCCGTGCAGCGGCCCTCGGCGGTGGCCGGCCACCGCCTGCGCGTCGAGAGCGTCGGCGTCATGCACTGCGTCGGGGTTGAGGGTGCACACGGCGTTGACCAGCGGGTCCACCGACTCGATGCGGTCGAGCGATGTCTCCAGGAGCTCACGGGCTGACGTCATGCCAGGCATCTTCGCACTGCTCAGCCCCGCTTCCCCCTCCGGATTCGTCCGACCGGGCGCGGAGCGTTTATCGCGCTGTCCCGCCGGACGAATCGGGAGGGGATGGGGATTTGGCCGGCCCGCGCGGCCGCTGGTAGCCTGATCCGTCGCGTGTGCGCCGGACGTACGCCGGATCGCTGCACCTCCCCCGAACTGAGAAACCAGAGGCTCCACCCCGTGGCAAACATCAAGTCGCAGATCAAGCGCATCAAGCAGAACGACGCCGCGCACGAGCGCAACAAGGCAGTCAAGTCTGCGCTGAAGACGTCGATCCGACGCTTCCGTGAAGCCGCCGCAGCCGGTGACGCCGAGCAGGCGCGCGAGCTCGCCAAGACCGCCAACAAGAAGCTCGACAAGGCCGCTTCCGCCGGTGTCATCCACCGCAACCAGGCCGCCAACAAGAAGTCCGCCATCAGCAAGTCGGCTGCTTCGCTCTAGGCTCACCTTGGCGTGTGACCACTGCGTCGCAGGCCGCGCCGGGCACGGGCTGACCCCAGCAGGTCAGCCCGTTCTGCAGGTTGGGGCGGCGCACGCAGGGGCTAGTGCAGCGCACGGGCGCGCAGAACCGAGATGACGAGTCGCTCGCAAGCCCAAAGCCTGTCGCCGGCGGCCCCCTTCACGTCTGCGTCGGCCTGGGCGGCCGCCTGGATCGCCACCGCCAGCCCCGGTGGCGACCAACCTCGCGACTGCTTGGCCAGCGTCTTCAGCTTCCATGGTGGTACGCCGACCTCCCGTGCCAGGTCGGCCTCTCGCAGCCCCCGGGGCGCTGACGAGTAGCGCGCGAGCCCGCGCAACCCACCGGCGACCGCGCTCGTGATCAGAACCGGGTCGACCCTGCTGGCGAACGCCCACCGCAGCTGCTCGAACGCCACGCTGGTCTTGCCGTCGATGGCGGCGTCGGCCACCGCAAAACCCTTCACCTCGGCGCGACCGGCGAAGTACCGCCGCACCACCTGCTCACTGATCGGCTCGTCGGCGCAGTCGGCCGCCAGCTGGTCGGCAGCCGCTGCGAGCGCGCGCATGTCCTCGCCGATCGCGTCGACGAGGGCGGTGGCGGCTCGCTCGTCGATCCGCTGCTGGTGCGACCGGAACTCCTCCATCACCCACTGCGGCAGCTCCCAGCGTTTCGGCGGCGCCGCTTTGACTTCCGACGCTCCTGCCTTCCGCAGTCGGTCGAGCACCGCCTTGCCCTTGACACCGCCGGTGTGATGCAGCACCAGCGCGACGTCGTCCGCCGGTGTCTCGACGTACGCCACCAGCGGGTCGACGCCGTCGGCAGGAAGGTCCTCAAGCGCGCGCACGACCACGCACCGCAGCGAAGCGAACAGTGACGGGCTGGTGATCTCGGCGAAGGCACCCGGTCCGAGCTCGGCTGCTGGCAGCTCGGAGAGGTCAGCGTCGCTGTCGGCCTCGCGCACCGACGCTCGGACCGAGGCGATCGTGCGCTCGGCGAGGAACTCGTCGGATCCAGTGATCAGCGTGGTCACGCCGAGGACGTCGGAAACGTTGATCTTCGGCATCGTGGACAGCATGCCACGGCCGGCCGACCTTGCTGACGTGCGTCGGTCGACGGTGACGACAACCCACCGCGAGTGCGTTTTCGCCCCGACGTCGTCAGCGCGACGTCACCACCATCAGCTGACCCGCCCGCTCGACCAGGGCGATGTCACCGTCGTGATCAGTGCGGTAGACGAGGGCACCGAGCCGGCGCAGCAGCCCGAGGGTCTCGGGGGCCGGGTGCCCGTAGTCGTTGTCCGCCCCGACCGAGATGAGGGCGACACCCGCGCCGGTCTCTCCCACGAAGTCAAGGTCCTGGTTGGCCGAACCGTGGTGGGCCACCTTGAACACGTCCACGCCGAGGTCGCTCGACGCGGCCAGTATGTCGGCCTCCTCCTCGGGCTCTGCGTCGCCGCTCATTAGCAGCCGGATGCCCCTTGCTTCCACGAGCATGACGACCGAGGCGTTGTTCGGGGCGGACCCTTCCTGGGTCCCGCCGGTCGGCCCAGCGCTCGGCACCGTAACCGGGCCGAGCACCCGCCAGCTCAGCTCACCAAGCGTGCGCCGCTCCCCGGTCGCCGCAACCGTCACCGGTACGCCGGCGTCGGCCGCCCACCGCGCCACCGACACAGCCCGCTCGGGAGGATCGGCCAGGGGGGAGACCTCGATCTCCGCGACGGTGCGGCCGTCCAAGACTCCGGGCAGGCCGTCGACGTGATCGGCGTGGAAATGGGTCAGCACGACCAGGGCAACCGAGTCGATCCCGAGCCGGTCGAGGCAGCGGTCGACGAGAGCCGGGTCGGGTCCGGCGTCGACGACCACCCCGACATCGTGGCCGGCGTTGAGCACGATCGCGTCACCCTGCCCCACGTCACACATCACCACCAGCCAGTCGCGGGGTGGCCAGCCGACCCGTCCGACCGGCTGCAGGACTGCCATCACCAAGACGACGGTCGCGGCCAGGCACGACCACCGCCGGGCCAGCAGCGGCGGCAGCAGCATGATGAGCCCGAGACACAGCACGGTCAGGGTGGCCACACCCCACCCACCGGCCGGCCAGGCCACGCTGGCTCCGGAGAGACCCGCGCCACGATCAGCAACCCAGACGATCCACCAGGCCGGTGCGCCGGCGGCGTACCCGACCAGGTGGCTGAGTGGGTCGCTCAGCAACGCGACCATCCCGGCCACCAGACCCAGCAGCGTTGTCGGTCCCACAGCAGGAGCAGCGAGCAGGTTGCTGAAGACTGCCACCAGGCTCACCTGCCCGGAGATCGCCGCGATCGCCGGGGTGCAGGCGAGCTGGGCGGCCAGCGGGACGGCGACGGCTTCCGCCAGTGCCCGGGGCATCCAGCGAGCCAGGCAGTCGCGCCACCGGGGTGCCAACGCCAAGATGCCCGCGGTCGCGACTGTCGAGAGCAGGAACCCGATCGAGCGCGACAGCTGCGGGTCGACCAGGACCAGCCCCACGACCGCGACGCACAAGGCTCGAACGCCGCGTCGCCGCCCGGCCGACGAGAGGCCCGCCAGCGCGACGACGCCCATCGCCGCTGCTCGCAGCACGCTGGGCTGAGGCCGCGCCAGCAGCACGAAGAACACGACTCCGACCACACCGACCGCCACGAGCCCGCGGGCACGGACCCCGCACCACCGCGCAACCACCAGCAGGAACCCCAGCATCAGGGTGAGGTTCGCGCCGCTGACCGCGAGCAGATGGGTGAGTCCTGTTGTCCGGAACTCGGCCACAACTT
>JACCVA010000280.1 GCA_013698435.1 Nocardioidaceae bacterium
TCATCGACCTTCAGCAGCAGGTGCTGGAGACGGCGTGGCAGCGCGACGACGTGGTTGCGCGTACTGCTGGGCTGATTGCCCGCGCACGGGCGCAGCAGACACCGATCGTGTTCATCCAGCACCACGCGAAGGACGGCGGCGGGCTGGTGCGGGGCACCGAAGGCTGGAAGTTCGTGGCGGAGGTCGCCCCCGGGGCCGACGACACGCTGGTCGAGAAGAACTACTCCGACGCGTTCGTCGACACCGATCTCGGCGCGATCCTCGACGGGCTGGGCGCGAGTCATCTAGTGGTGGCCGGGGCGCAGTCCGACGCCTGCATCACCACCACGGTGCGTCGCGCACTGGCTGAAGGCTACGACGTCACCTTGGCCGAGGACTGCCACACCACGTCGAACCGAAGCTTCGACGACTCCCGGGTCGAGGGCGACATCCACATCGACGCCGTGCAGGTGGTGGCCCACCTCAACCTCTGCGTCTGGTCGCTGACCTACCCCGGCCAGGTGTCCACGGTCGCACCCGCGGCCGAGATCGACTTCACGCTGCCCGAGCAGGTGGCGTCCTGAGGCGCTGACCTCGGCTCGGTGACCGTCAGGCGTCGAACGGCTCCCCAGCCGTCAGCCGGCGAACTGTCGTGCCGGGCGGGCCGAACTTCTCGAGGTGCATGAGGTACGCGTCGTGTCCGGGCTCGCTGAGCAGACCGTCGTGGATCGGGATCGCGACCTCGGGCGCCACCGCCCGCAAGAAGTCGAGTGTCTCGCTCATGCGGCACCACGGGGCGTTCAGCGGGAGGGCGAGCACGGCGATGTCACCGGGCGTCTCGTCGTAGCTGTCGCCGGGGTGAAAGAGCCGCCGGCCGCCGCGGTCGGTCACGATGAGTCCCACGTTCCCCAACGGCGGCACCTGGTCATGGTTGCGAGCGTGCCTGCCGCCCACGGCTCCCACCCGAAGAGCACCTAGCGATGTGACGGCGCCGGCGGCGAAGACGTTCGCGGGGCCGAGGGCGAGCTCGTCGATCGTGTCGGGCTCGATGAGCAGCCGAGCGCCCGGATTGGCCTCCTCGAGCGCAGGGAACCGCTCCGGGTCGACATGGTCGGGGTGAAGATGGGTCACAGCGATGCCATCGAGGTCGCGCAGCGTCTCGAACCCCGCGGAGTAGGTTCCCGGGTCGATGAGCAGTCGGGTGTCGTCCGACTCGACGAGAAGGCATGCATGGCCGAGGTGGGTGACGCGCATTGCCCACACGCTAGCGCGCAGTCGGGCACCCCGGAGCAGGGGTCAGCGGGCGCGACGCTTGAGGCGCTCGACGTCCAAGATCACGACCGAGCGGGCCTCCAGGCGAAGCCAGCCGCGGGAGACGAAATCGGCCAGCGCCTTGTTGACGGTCTCGCGCGAGGCACCGACGAGCTGCGCGAGCTCTTCCTGCGTCAGGTCGTGGTGGACGTGCACGCCGTCGTCGGCGACCCGGCCGAAGCGTGACGACAGGTCGAGCAGCGCCTTGGCCACACGACCGGGAACGTCGGAGAACACCAGGTCGGCCACGACGTCGTTGGCTTTGCGCAGCCGGCCGGCGAGCTGCGTCAAAAGGCCGCGGGCCACCTCGGGCCGCCCGGTCAGCCAGCGGACGAGCTCCTCGTGCCCGAGGCTCTGGATGGTGCACTCGGTGACGGCGGTAACGGTGGCGGAGCGAGGGCCGGGGTCGAACAACGACAGCTCCCCGAACATCTGTCCGGGTCCGAGGATCGCGAGCAGGTTCTCGCGACCGTCGCTGGAGGTACGACCGAGCTTCACCTTGCCTTCGGTGACGACGTACAGCCGGTCGCCGTCATCGCCCTCGTGGAACAAGACCTCCCCGCGCCCGATCCTGCTCTCGCTCATCGACGCGCTCAAAGCCTCCGCAGCCTCGTCGTCCAGGCCGCTGAACAGGGGAGCCTGCCGTAGCACCTCGGTGTTCACGCTCGTCCTCCTTGTGCTGCACCAGGAGATGTCGGTGCGAGTGCCGGTGTCAGGTCGGTGCGTCACAGTGTGACGCATCGACGACAAAGGCGCCACGCCGCTGCGTCTCGCACGTGCTCTCCGGCCCCGATGGCGAGGATGTCGTACGCCGTAGGCTGGGCACATGTCTCGTGCCGCCCCCGCTGCCCCGGCAGACAGCCGGACTGCGCTGGTACGGCGGGCCCGCCGGATGAACCGTGTACTGGCGCAGACCTACCCCGATGCCGGCTGCGAGCTGGACTTCCGCTCCCCGTGGGAGTTGTTGGTGGTGACCGTGCTCTCCGCCCAGACCACCGACAAGCGCGTCAACACGGTCAGCCCGCCGCTCTTCGCCGCATACCCCGGCCCCGCTGAGCTCGCCGCGGCCGACCCCGCGCGGGTGGAGCAGATCATCGCGCCGACCGGGTTCTTCCGCGCCAAGACGGCCTCCCTCATGAAGCTGGCCGCGGCCTTGCTCGAGAACTTCGGCGGCGAGGTGCCGCGGCGGCTCGACCAGCTGGTCACGCTGCCGGGAGTCGGCCGCAAGACTGCCAACGTCGTGCTCGGCAACGCGTTCGGCGTTCCGGGCATCACCGTCGACACACACTTCGGCCGGCTTGTTCGACGCTTCGGGTGGACTGCCGAGACCGACCCGGTCAAGGTCGAGCACGAGGTCGGGGCGCTGTTTCCCCGGCGCGACTGGATGCCGCTCAGCCATCACCTCATCTGGCACGGTCGGCGGCGCTGCCACGCTCGCAACCCGGCCTGTGGCGCCTGCCCGCTCGCCGGGCTGTGCCCGTCGTACGGCGCGGGACCGACCGACCCGGTGACCGCCACCAAGCTCGTGCGCACGCAGGGGCGCGGATGAGGTCTCGCTCGACGGGCGCGCTGGGGACGGTGCTGCTGCTCGCGGTCTGCGCCTGCTCGACGCCCGCTGCATCGGAGGCCGAGCCTTATGCGTTCGACCAGCGCCAGGCCGCCGTCAAGGTGGACACTCCGGAGCTGCGCGAGCAGAAGGCCGCCGCCGCCATCGACCCTTGTCCCGCGAACGACAGCACGACGACCCCGGTCGAGGATGGCCTTCCGGACCTGATCCTGCCCTGTCTCGGCGGCGGTCGGAGCGTGAACCTGGCGGGACTGCGGCATACGCCGACGGTGATCAACCTCTGGGCGCAGTACTGCGGTCCCTGCCGTAGCGAGGCTCCACACTTCCAGCGGCTCCACGAGGCAGCCGGCGACGACCTCAAGGTGATCGGAATCGACTGGCAGGACACCCGACCGGGTGCTGCGATCGCCTTCGCCGACGAGCTCGGG